>CAZUSF010000206.1:0-3436 GCA_964623355.1 uncultured Thiobacillus sp.
ATCCGGAATCCTGGCGTGAATTCATCGGCACACTCGGCGCCGACCCGCTGGCACCGGTGGCGGAAAGTCTGCCGGGGTAAGGATCAGTTTCTGGCAATACAGCAGGAATATTTAACCTGGCAACCAAAGTCACCGTCATTCCGGCCTGCGCCGGAATGACGTTTGGGAAATTGATTGCCTCCTTGATAACAAAAGGCATCCGCAGGCCAATGTGGAATCGGGCCGCTTGCTGCATAGCCAAAAATTGGCTTCCATGCTGAAGCTGGTGGGCGGCAAACGGCCAGTACCGGACAGTCAAAGCCATCGCCTTGAACAGCTGTTCCGGGTCGCTATGGAGAGATTTACATAGCGACCCCTATCAGATAGGCGTAAAAAAAGCCGCTTGCGCGGCCTTTTTTACGTCTGGAAGAAGACGACTACTGCTCGCCCACCACAACCACGGTGACGTCGGTGGTGACATCTGTGTGCAGCGACAGCGTGACGCTGTACTCGCCCACCGCCTTGAACGGGCCGTCCGGCATGCGGACTTCCGCTTTGGCGACTTCGAAGCCTTGCGCGGTCAGCGCGGCGGAGATGTCGATGTTGGTGATGGAGCCGAACAAACGGCCATCGACACCGGCTTTCTGGCTGATCTTGACGCTGATGCCGTTGAGCTTGTCGGCACGGGCCTGGGCGGAGGCCAGCTTTTCAGCGGCAACTTTTTCCAGTTCGGCCTTGCGCTCTTCGAACGCGGCAACGTTGATCTTGGTGGCGCGCTTGGCCATGCCCTGAGGAATCAGGTAGTTGCGCGCGTAACCGTGCTTGACGTTGACCACATCGCCCAGATTGCCCAGGTTGGCCACTTTATCCATCAGGATGATTTCCATGTCGTGCTCCTGATCAGAGGTTGTGTTGGTCGGTGTACGGCAGCAGGGCCAGGAAGCGGGCGCGCTCGATGGCGACCGACAATTGACGCTGATACTTGGCTTTGGTGCCGGTGATGCGGGCGGGGATGATCTTGCCCAGCTCGTTGACGAAGTCCTTCAGGACGTCGACATCCTTGTAGTCCACTTCCTTGACCTTTTCGGCGGTGAAGCGGCAGAACTTGCGACGGCGGAACAGGGCTGCGCCATTCGGATTCTTGGGACGGGGCTTGCGTTTGACGAACGCCATTTCATTACTCCTTGATCGAGACGGTTCCGGCGGGTTTTAAATTAAACCGGAGCCGGTATTCCTAATTCGGTGATGTGCTCAAAACCAGTCACATGCAATTCAAGCTGCGGATTGCGTATCCCTTTGCGGTCGATGAAGCCGGTGAACCTGAGTTTTTCGCCGGGTTTGGCCTTGGCCAATTCCTGAGCGACTTTCCCGTAAGCCACCAATTCCGCTTCAACTTCCACCGGTCGGGTTTTGCCTGCTTCCTGCTGCATCGAGGTGTGTTGCACCTGAAACCGCAAGACGGGCATGCCTGCCGGGGTGGTACGCGCGCCTGATGTCGCCATCAGACTTGCCGTTAACTCGAACTGATTCAGGCGGCTGCCGCTGCGGCGGGTTCGGCAACCGGAGCAGCGGGTTCGTTTGATTGGGGCATGAGCAGGTTACGTGCTTTTTCGCCCTTCATCTGCGGCGACGGCGCCGTAACGGCCTCGTCACGCACCAGCGTCAGATGGCGCAGGATGGCATCGTTGAAGCGGAAACCATGCTCCAGCTCGTCCAGGGTTTCCTGGTCGATCTCGATGTTCATCAGGATGTAATGGGCTTTGTGCATTTTCTGGATGGTGTAGGCCAGTTGCAGGCGGCCCCAGTCTTCCAGACGATGAATATGACCACCTTTGGCGGCGATCAGGGACTTGTAGCGCTCGATCATGGCGGGCACTTGCTCGCTTTGATCCGGGTGCACGATGAAGACGATTTCGTAGTGACGCATCGAAACTCCTTGTGGGCAATGGCCATCTCCGTGCGTGCGGAGTATGGCAAGGCGGGAAAAACCGAGCCCGCGTGGGAAAAATCCCAAGCGGGCTCGGAGAGGCGCAAGATTCTATTTTGAAATCATGTGGATAGCAAGCTGTTCCGACAGCATGCTAAAGCGATTGCGTCCACATTGGCGCATTGGCATCGAGCGGTTGATCGGACAGTTCGAAACGATGTACGGCCACGCTGCGGCCGTCCTCGGTTTCCACCGAGACGCGCCATTCGCCTGGGGTCAGATTCTGCTTGAAGGAATAGCCGCGATAACCGCCCTGGCGGCCGCCGGTCAGGGCGAAGGCGATGCGGGAGCGGGTCTCCCAACCATTTTTCTCGTCGTAATACTGCCAATGGTGAACCAGACGGGTGTTCAGGCCGGTCGGCGCGAAGATCGCTGCGACACAGTAAAGGCGCTCGCCCGGCCGCAGATGTATCTCACTTTCAGTCTTGCGCCAGAAGATCCACCACGGCGTTTTTTCCTGCTGCAGGCGATATTCGCCCGCCACTTTCTCCAGCGCATGCCCGACCGCGATATCGCGCTTGACCAGCGGCACCGGCGGAATCGCACCAACCAGATAGGCCAGCATCAAACCCGCCGCGATGCCCCACATCGGCTTGATGCGTCCGGGTCGACCGGGAGTTTTCAGATGCAGCAGATGTGCCAGGCCGGCACCGGCCAGCGTGCTGAGGAAGAACCAGAACGCAGCAATGCTGCCGACGACATGCGGGATGACGAAGTTCAGCAACAGCATTGCGCACAGACCGAACAAGGCCCAGGTCAAGGTGAAGCGACGGTAACGGTCTTCGAGGAATTCGTTCGCTACCAGCAGAACGCCCAGCCCAAGCGCCCAGAGGATGGCGAGGAAATGGCCGGAACTCTTGAAGTAGAAGATGAACAGCGCCGAGAACAGGCCGCCAAAACAGAACTGCAGCAGCAGATAAGGACCCGATTCGCGCCACCAGGGTTTGGTTTCGCTTGCAGTTTCGGTTGTGCTATCCAGGCCGGGTTCGGCCGTCGTCAAACTTGCCGTCAGCGCTTCGCGACGGCCGAGAAACCACAAAATGCCTGCCGCTGCCGCCAGGTAGCCGGTCAGCATCCACAAGTCCGCACTACCGACCTTGCGACCTATCGTAATGGCGTCCCACAGGAACCCACCGAAAAAAGCCACCGCCGGCAAGGCGCGACGAACCGGATGCAGGTGCGTGCCGAATCTGGACGTAAGGCGCTTGAACAACATCATGGGGTGTGCGATGTACTCTTGCAGAAGCGTGCTGGATGAATACGAGGCTGGGAAATGATCAATAGCTCTGGATCAATAGCTCAGGCTCAGACTCGCCAGCCCAGCCCGGTATTCCGCTACCTGGTTAAGTCACCCAATTACGCCACGCAATCAACGAAATATCGCGTATGGCTGTTGGTCTTGTCCTTCACCAGACCATGCACATCGGTTTCGAAGCCGGGGAATTTCTCGTTGAAGTCACGGGTAAATTT
>CAZUSF010000206.1:3536-4905 GCA_964623355.1 uncultured Thiobacillus sp.
CACAGGTCTTGCAGGCCGATGCGTTCGTAGATCGGATGCTTGGCGACGAAGTCCGGCATGATCCGCCACAGCGGCTGGTTGCGGTCGTAGTCGTCCTTGAACTGCTGCAGTTCGGTAACCATGGTGTTCCAGCGGCCCTTGGTGATGCCGATGGTGAACATGATGAAGAACGAATACAGACCGGTCTTTTCGACGATGACGCCGTGCTCGGCCAGGTATTTGGTGAGGATCGCGGCGGGAATGCCCCAATCGGAGAAGTCGCCGTCGACATCGAGGCCGGGGGTGATGATCGTCGCTTTGATCGGGTCAAGCAGGTTGAATTCCGGCGCCAGGTTGCCGAAGCCGTGCCAACGCTCATCTGCGCGCAGCATCCAGTCCTCGCGGTCGCCCATGCCTTCCTCGGCCAGCTCTTCCGGTCCCCAGACGCGGAACCACCAATCGGTGCCGGGATCGGTTTCCATATCCGCGCCGACCTTGCGCATGGCGCGGCGGAAATCCAGCGCTTCCGCAATCGATTCCTCCACCAGCGCGGTGCCGCCAGGTTCCTCCATCATCGCTGCCGCCACGTCGCAACTGGCGATGATGGCGTACTGCGGGCTGGTCGAGGTGTGCATCAGGAAGGCTTCGTTAAACACGTCGCGGTCGAGTTTTCGGTTCTCCGATTCCTGCACCAGGATCTGCGAAGCCTGGCTCAAGCCGGCGAGCAGCTTGTGTGTCGATTGCGTCGAAAACACCATCGAATCCTTGCAGCGTGGCCGGTTCGAGCCGATCGCGTGCATGCCACGGTAGAAATCGTGGAAGGTTGCGTGCGGCAGCCAGGCTTCGTCGAAATGCAGCGTGTCGATCTTGCCGTCGAGTTCGGCCTTGATCTCTTCGACGTTGTAGAGAATGCCGTCGTAGGTGCTCTGGGTGATGGTCAGCACGCGTGGCTTGGCGTTCTTGTCCGGCGCGAACGGGTGTGCGGCGATCTTCTTCTGGATGTTTTCCCAGTTGAATTCGGAACGTGGAATCGGCCCGATGATGCCGAAGTTGTTGCGCGTCGGCATCAGGAACACCGGAATCGCGCCGGTCATGATGATCGCGTGCAGGATGGATTTGTGACAGTTGCGGTCGACCACTACGATGTCGTTCGGCGCCACGGTGGAATGCCAGACGATCTTGTTCGAGGTGGAGGTGCCGTTGGTGACGAAGAACAGGTGGTCGCACTTGAAGATGCGGCCGGCGTTGCGCTCCGACGCAGCCACCGGACCGGTATGGTCGAGCAGTTGGCCGAGTTCCTCGACCGCGTTGCAGACGTCGGCGCGCAGCATGTTCTCGCCGAAGAACTGGTGGAACATCTGGCCGATCGGCGACTTCAGGAAGGCGACGC
>CAZUSF010000207.1:0-4896 GCA_964623355.1 uncultured Thiobacillus sp.
AAAACAGCAAGCGCTACCGGCATACCTGGGGACAGCAGGTGCGCAGCATGATGGGTACCGCCGTGGAAGGCCCCGACCAGGGGCAGGTTCGCTTGCGTATTGAAATCGCTCCCGACGGCAAGGTCGCCAGGGTGGATGAACTCTGGTCCACCTCGGCGAAGGCATCGGAACTTGCCCGCAAGGCGATCCAGAACATGCCGCCGCTGCCACCGACGCCAACCGGCAAGCCGCTGATCTTCGAACAGACGATTTCCTTCCTGCCCTACGAAACCGGCTGGCCGCCGTCCTACAAATACGATTGCCTGCCGGACCCGCCCCGATTCAAAAATCCGTTTGCCTGGGATGGCACCTCGCCGCAACAGCCGCCCGCACCCGAGCCGGAACGGGAGGAACGCTCGCCGGACTGCCATCCCAGCGATGTCGAAGCCACTTTCGAGGAAGAAGACTCAGAGCTGAAACGCCAGGTAGAGCGGAATCGCTGGGGCCGGTGAAGGACGGGAACCCGGCGCGCCCAATCGGTACAAAGGCCTGTAAATTATTTGACCGAGATTTTTACTTATCAAGGAAAGGCAGACATGAAACCAAACCGCATACTCACCTTGCTGCTGGCGTGGGCGCTGTCATCGCTGGCCTGGGCCGCGTCCGACCTCAGCGCACCCGAGGCTTTGGCGGCCAATCAGGCCGGAAAACTAAAGATGATCGACATTCGCACGCCTGCCGAATGGCGCGAGACCGGGACCGTGCCGGGCGCTGGACGCGTCGATTTCTATCGCGGTCCGGAAGCGCTGACGCGCTACCTTCTGGATCAGGTCAACGGCGACAAGAACGCGCCGATCGGCCTGATCTGCCGCACTGGCAACCGCACCACGCATGCCCAGAAATACCTGCAAAGCATCGGCTTCAGCCAGGTTTACAACGTCAAGGAAGGCATGAAAGGCAGTGCGGCAGGGCCGGGCTGGCTGAAACGCGGCTTGCCGGTGGATACGTGCAGAACATGCTGAAGCCGATTCCATACATGACACCGACATGAATCCATTCCTTGCTGCGCAGACCTGGCTCGACATGCTTTTGTGGGGCGTCGTCGGCCTGATCATGCTGAGCGGCGTGTTCTGGCTGTTGCGCAGCGAAAAGCGTCGCTTCGATGGTCTCGGCAAGGGCCGTGGCTGGGTTCGTATGCGGCTGCTGGCGCTGCCCATGTTGCTGGTTTCGGCGGCGCTGGTTGTGCTGCCGGCGCGCAGCTTTCCCGGCATGGAAGCGCTGGCGTATTTCTATTTCGCGCTGTTTACCGTGGGGCCATTGACCTGGTTTGGCTTGCACTGGTTGGCGGGAACAATTCAGTCGCCGCGTTTCACGCGCGGTGAGAGTTTTTCGCTGGCTTTTACCGGATTGCTGTTTTTGATCGTACCTCTGCTGCTGGTGGAGATGCTGCAGAGGCCGATCTTCATGGCTTCACATCAGATGCAGCAGCGCGCTCATGCCAGTGTCGATTCGGCGCCGCTGGCCCTTGAAGTGTTGCCGGTTCAACGCTTTCAACTCGGCGAGGTGGGGGAAATCTGGGGTGAAATTTTCAGCCAGACACTGCGCGCGCCGGCCGGCATCCGTATCGAAAGGATTGATCGCTACATTGGTGGGCATTGGAGCGATACGGCGACATCGACGCATGACTTTCTCTGTCGCCAGGATCAGTACCTGCACCTGGCCTGGCCGGTGCAGTCGCAGCTGGATCCCTTGCGGATTTACTGGCGTGACGGCGAGAGGAAACAGTACCAGGCCGAATATCGGGTCGATGGCGCCAGGTTGAAGCAGCTGCCGGTGCAGGATTTTGTCGTCGGCTGGCGTGACGATGGCATCGATTTGCCGGTGCCGTTGATGCGTGATGTGGTCCAGCTCGGCTGGGGTGATGCACCCGACAAGCGCCACTACCGCACGCTGAGTTTCCTGCAACCGGGTGAGAACTTCGTGGATGATTGTGTGGCCAGCGGTTACCGCCGCGTGGACTGGCAACAGGAAGGCCCAATCAGCGGCGTCATGCTGCGTTTTCGCCCGGCGCCACCGGCAACGGCCTGGCAAGCCGAGTTCCGGCGCAATCCAACGCGCAATCCTGATTGATCCTGAATCCGGCAATTAGCAGCGTCGTAGGAAGCGCCGCTTGCGGGCCGATCCCACGACGATCGCGCCGCAAGCGGACGCTCCTACTTGGCCTCGACCTGTTTCAGTACGGCGTCAGAATCGCTGATCAACTTCTTCAGCTCCTGTTGCAGCTTTTCCTTCCGTTTTGCCTGCTGTTTTGCTTCGGCTTCGGAAAGTTCGGCTTGCTCGGCTTCTTCGATGCTGGCGATTTCCTTTTCCAGTCCGGCGCGACGTTTTTCCAGTTCGCCGATGTTTTTCAGCAGGCTGGCGTCGAGTTTTTGCGCTCCTTCACGTGCTGACTTGTAAGCGCTGGCCAGTTTGTCGAGCGCGGTGTCGTACTTGCCGGCGTCGTATTTTTCCTTTTCCGACTTGGCCAGTTCGCCGACCGAGACGGCGACTTCCTTCACCTGGCCGAATACCTTGCTCGATTGCTCTTTTTCTTCACTGGTGCCAAAGAAGTAGTTGTAACCAAGGATGCCGATGACGGCGAAAACAGCGATTTTGATGAGAAAACCGATCATGTATACCTCTGGAAGTGTGAGTGGTTGGCGACATCTTTCCCCAGCCCGGCAGACTGCGCAAGCCGGCCGACGGGTTCCTGACGGAAAATAATCTGTCAGGAATAGCCTTCTGCTCCGACCACGTCATACACCTCTGATTCAGCAAGGAACCCAAGCATGCACGACACCCTGCCGCTGTTGCGATCGACCGATTTCCCCGTGCCACGCCGGCAGCGGCTGACCACGCTGCAGGTGAATCTCGGCTATCGCTGCAATCAACGCTGCCTGCATTGCCATGTCAACGCCGGGCCGACCCGAACCGAGATGATGGATGACGCGAATATCGATCTGATTCCCGCCGTGCTGGCGGCGCGCAAGCTGGAAGCGCTGGACCTGACGGGCGGTGCGCCGGAATTGCATCCGCGTTTCCGCGACCTGGTGGCAGCGGCGCGGGGGTTGGGTGTGAAGGTGATCGACCGCTGCAATCTGACCGTCCTGTCCGAACCGGGCCATGAAGATCTGGCCGATTTTCTCGCTGCGCAGCGGGTCGATGTGGTGGCCTCGCTGCCGTGTTATCTGGAAGACAACGTCGACGGTCAGCGTGGCGAGGGCGTCTATGCGCGCAGCATCGCCGGCCTGAAGCAACTGAACGCGCTTGGCTATGGCAAAGCTGGTAGCGGGCTCGATCTGACGCTGGTCTACAACCCGACCGGCGCTTTCCTGCCGCCGGATCAGGTTGGCCTGGAAGCCGCTTACAAACGCGAATTGTTTGATCGTCATGGCATTGTGTTCAACCAGTTATTCACGCTGACCAACATGCCGATTCTGCGTTTCGGCAGCACGCTGGTGTCGAAGGGGCAATTTGGCGAATACATGGGCTTGCTGAAACAGAACTTCAGCTTTGCCAATCTGGACAAGGTGATGTGCCGCTCGCTGATCAGCGTCGATTGGCAAGGCCTTTTGTTTGATTGCGACTTCAATCAGATGCTGGGGCTGCCGCTGCAAGGCAAAGGAAAAGCCACGCATCTGTCCGACTTGCTCACTGCCGACCTCGCCGAAGCGCCGATTCAGGTGGCCGACCACTGTTACGGCTGCACTGCCGGCCAGGGCAGCAGTTGCGGCGGCGCGCTAAGCGAGAACCCGCTGGAGCAGGCAGCATGAAGCGCGTATTGGTGGTTGTAGTCATCGCGGCGCTGCTGGTCGCATTTTTCGCCTTCGACCTGGGCCGCTTTTTGACTTTGGACGCACTGAAAGCCAGCCAGCTTACCTTTGCCGCCTGGTATGCCGAATCGCCCTGGCTGGTGGCCGGCATCTATTTCCTGATCTACATCGCGGTCACCGCCTTGTCGCTGCCCGGCGCGGTCATCATGACGCTGGCCGGCGGCGCGCTGTTCGGGCTGTGGACCGGTCTGCTGCTGGTGTCGTTCGCGTCCAGCATCGGCGCCACGCTGGCCTTTCTGGCGTCGCGCTTTTTGTTGCGCGACTGGGTGCAAAGCCGCTTCGGCAACCGCCTGGCCGCGATCAACGCCGGCATGGCGAAGGATGGCGCGTTTTATCTGTTCACGCTGCGCCTGGTGCCGGTGTTTCCATTTTTCATCATCAATCTGGTGATGGGCCTGACCCCGATCAAGACGCGCACTTTCTATTGGGTCAGTCAGGTCGGCATGCTGGCCGGCACGGCGGTGTACGTGAACGCCGGCACGCAACTGGCGCAACTGGAAGGCCTCTCCGGCATCCTGTCGCCGGGGCTGCTCGGTTCGTTTGTGTTGCTCGGCATTTTCCCGCTGCTGGCGAAGAAGCTGGTCGCCATCGTACAGGCACGCAAGGTGTACGCCGGCTGGCAAAAACCGGCGCGCTTCGAGCGCAACCTGGTGGTCATCGGCGCTGGTGCGGGCGGTCTGGTCACGGCCTACATCGCCGCCGCCGTGAAGGCCAAGGTGACGCTGATCGAAGGCCACAAGATGGGCGGCGATTGCCTCAACTACGGCTGCGTGCCGTCGAAGGCGCTGATCCGCAGCGCGCGCTTCATGAAGACGGTGCGAGAAGCAGAATCGCTCGGCATCGCCAACGCCCGCGCCGACGCCGATTTCGGCCGGATCATGGCGCGCGTGCAGAACGTCGTGCTCCAGGTGGAACCGCACGACTCGGTTGAGCGCTACAGCAAGCTCGGCGTCGAAGTGCTTCATGGCCATGCGCGCATCACCTCGCCGTGGACGGTGGAAGTAACAACGGAACACGGCAAGCAAACCCTGAGTACGCGCTCCAT
>CAZUSF010000208.1:0-4885 GCA_964623355.1 uncultured Thiobacillus sp.
GCCGCATCGTCATTCCATCCTGAAGAGGACGAGAAAATTCTGGAAGGCATGATCGAGCAAATGATGAAGACAACCGCCCTGGCCAATGCCGCCATGGACGATGCCCTGGCCTTCGTTGACGCATCAAATCAGCGGATCACCGCCATGGAAACTGGAAAGGCGCGCTGATGGGTGTTACGGACAAGATGTGGGATGCCATCACGACGGTCATCAAGATGAACGACAAGGTAGAGCGCATGGCCGGCACCATCAAGTCTCAACAGGAAAAGATCGAAAACTTGACGGGGCGAGTCATCAGGCTCGAAACCGCACTGGAGATCGCGCTATCCCAGCCCATAGGCCGACACTCCTTGGTGAACCAACTGGAACACAAGGACTGACCGGCGAAGTAGTGCTATCCGGAGTCCAGTTTGCATGCTGACGGAGATCCGTTAGATTTTGTAGAGACTATTCAATCGAAACAGTCGTTGTTTAGGGGGTTGTTGTGTCCCAATCTTGTCCGATACCACCGCATGTTTCCGCTTCTGGCCATGACCTGAGCTCGCTTTCCGAGGAAAAGCTAGAACGCTGTGTTTCTCGGTTGAATGATGAAGAACGTAGGGTGATTCTGCATCAGGGGACCGAGCCGCCGTTCTGTGGCGGATTGCTGGCAAATAAGGCCAGCGGTGTATATCACTGTCGTTTGTGTGATCTACCGCTGTTCCGTTCTGCCGCCAAGTTCGAGTCGGGCACCGGCTGGCCGAGTTTCTATCAGGCGTTTGATCCGGAGCATGTACGGGTCGTCCGTGATGTGAGCCACGGCATGATTCGAGACGAGATCCGTTGTGCGCGTTGCGACGGCCATCTCGGTCATGTCTTTGATGATGGTCCGCCGCCGACCGGACAGCGGTATTGCCTTAACTCGGTTTCGCTGAGTTTTGTCGAAGGCGATTAGTCGTGCGCAACGATGCGTACCGCACTGAAGCGCACTGAATCGTTTTAATGGTAAGTCAGTTCCGACCAGCGCTTGTCTTCAATCAGCGCTTGTTTGAATACTTGCCATTGCACTTCTGATCCCGCCATTTTCGCCATGCTGGCATCGAAGGCTGCCGCAATTTTCTTGATTCCGGAGAGGTAAACGTGGGTCTTCGGCTCTTGCAGGAGTGACCAGATTTCGCTGGCATTGGCTTCGACACCATTATGCAGCGCATCGCCTTCATCTTTCAGCACGCCCTGGCTAAGCGATTGAATCGCCTTGAATGTCGCTTGATCGTAGTAATTGGTCAGATCCTGGTTGATGTCATTCATGTAGAGCATTTCAGCGCCTGTCCTGGCGCCGTAGAAAAGACGCACCTTGCCATCCCATTGGCCTTGTTCCTGATAAACCCGGCGCAGGAAGGCGCGGAATGGGGCAATTCCGGTGCCGGTGCCCAGCATCAGCAGGTTGCTGCTCTTGTCAGCAGGGATTCGGAACGGACTGCGGTGCGGGCCGGTGAGGCTGATCTTGTCACCCACCTGGGCATTGCAAAGATAGTTGGAGGCTTCGCCAGGATATTGTTCGCCGGAGACTTCATCGATATAGAAACAGCGGCGCACCAGCAATTCCAGTTCCACGCCTTCGCCGTCAGCCGATTTGTTGGCGTTGGCAATGGTGTAGTAGCGGTGGTGCGTTTTGTTGCCAAACGGATGCGGACCCGGGGTCAGGACGCCGATGTTCTGGCCTTCCAGAAAGTAGAAGGCGGGTGAATTGATGCGAAGCACAATCAGCCTGATTTCGTCGGTGGATTCCGGGGTTATGCGTTGGCTGGATTGGATAATGGCTTCTGTGGTGTCTGTTTCGCTGATGTTCGCTGCAAGATCAGTCATGGTATTGAATCCTGATGGTTGAGGAAAAAGCTGTCGAATGAGGAGATTCACTATCAAGCGTATTCTCAATGCTGCAACCGCACAATTTCAATTGGTATGAGATTTATTTTTGCAGCCTATGCCTCTGCTTGTCGTGCCAATGTCGCACGCAGTTCGGCAACTTCCTGTTCAAGTCGTTCGACTCTCGCTTCAAGGTCGGATGCCAGTACGGCAGGTTTTGCAGCGTAACCAGCGCTGATGCTTTCCGCTGTTGGCATGCCGCACAGCAGATGTGTCCAGCGTTGCTCGCGGGCGCCTGGTTGTCTGGGCAGTTTCAGTACCATTGCGCCGCTGTCTCTTGTGGCCAGTTCTTCGAGAAAGGCTTCAACGCTGGATGCATCGGCAAAGCGATGCAGGCGTTCGCTGTTGGCGCGCAATTCACTGGCGGTTTGCGGGCCACGCAGCATCAGGATGGCGAGCAGGTCAACGCTGGCGGCGGGCACGTCATACACTTTGGCGAAATTGTGGGCATAACGCAGTACCCGGCCAGACGCGCCATAGCTTTCCATGATCAAAGTCCGGCTTCGCAGTTCTTCGAGTGCGCTTTGGACCTCGCTTTCGGATAGCGACATGACCGGCTCGCGCGAGGTCTTCTGATTACAGCCTGAAGTCAGACTGTTGACCGTGAGCGGGTAGGCGTCTGGCGTGGTCTTCGCTTTTTCGATCAATACACCAAGGATGCGGGCCTCGGTGGCTGAAAGGGGTTGTGGCATGCTGATTCCAGTCACAATCGGATCAATCCGGCAGATTGTTGGTTGGCCCCTTGTCCTTGGTAATCAGATACATACCTACGCCAGCTAACACCATCCAAACAACCACCGCCCAACCGCCGAGCATTTCGGACAGTGGGCCAAGGAAAAACATCATCGCCAAGGCAAGGCCGAGCAGACCGTTGCCAATCCAGAAGGTGGCTTTTTGATGGGGGTCGTTCATGCATGCTCCATGTCGCGGGATTGATAGAAAGGGCAACTGATTTCGCCGTTGGCTTGGCGTATCCGTTCTTCACTGAAGTCGGCGTAAGTTCGATGCAGACTGTTTCGGGCGGCATCATCCTCGAAGCGCAGGCAGCTTTCGGCCAGCGGGCAATGGGAAGTCATGCAGTAGGTGAGCGACATCCAGTTACCGGCTTGATTTTGGCTTGATCAGTTTGGTAGCGGTGCGCGCTGCTTTTCTGACGCTTGGTTTGAAGACGATTTCCGCTCTGCGATTTGGCGCCAGGCAAGCGATGGTGGCATCGGTTGGCGCGCCGGTGCAGCTGATGAGCGGGAATTTCTCACCCTTGGCTTGAATCTCGATTCGTTTCGCCGGTTTGCCTTGCTCGATCAGATATTTCTTGACCGCTTCCGCGCGCAACAGGGACAGTTTTTCGTTGTAAGGCTCTGGTCCCAGGCGGTCGGCGTGGCCGGTAACCAGAATCGGATCATTTGTCGATGCCTGCTTTAGCCAATCATCCAGCATGGCACGGCCTGCCGGGGTCAATTCGGCGCTGTCGAACT
Source organism: uncultured Thiobacillus sp. (assembly GCA_964623355.1). Classification (GTDB taxonomy): domain Bacteria; phylum Pseudomonadota; class Gammaproteobacteria; order Burkholderiales; family Thiobacillaceae; genus PFJX01. Next base: position 3,381 of record CAZUSF010000208.1, read on the forward strand.
CGAAATGGGCGAGTGCATCCTGCCGCGCCTTTTCGGCTTCGATTTGAGCCACTTCAGCTTGCCTGGCGGCTTCCGCTTCAACCGGGCTGGCGGGTGCCGCGGCGATTGTCGCTTCGGGCAGGGGTGCCGGTGCGGCCTCGACGACAGGTGGCATCTGCACGGCGGGTGTTTCAGGTTGCGCGGCAACGGCGATGCTGACAACCTCGGTACTGACAACCTCGGCAACCGGTTGCTCGGCGGCGGGTGGCAGCGCAGTTTCGGCGGCTACCGTTGGGCTGCTTTCCGGCTTGGTCTCCGGTTTGGCTTCCGGCTTAGTCTCAGGCATCAACTTGTCGATGGGCTGGGTGAGCGCTTGCATGGGCGCTGCTTCGACAATGGCTTCCGGCTTGATTGCGGCAACCATCTCCGGCGCTTGAACTGGTGGCGCTAGCGGTGCATTCGTCGGCACGCTGTCAGGGCCTTTGGCCGCTATGCTGGGCGCGGCTGGATATGCAGGAGATGGGAGGCTGCCATTGGGAGATTGCCCATACAGGTAAGTCAAATAGGGATTGCTTGCGAACTGTTTAGGCCCGAACGCATTGGGTGCAAATGCATTGGGTGTCAGGGAGTTCGGTGTAAACGCATTTGTCGCAAACGGGTTTGGTACGAAGGGATTCGGTGCATAGGCATTGGGCACAAACGTATTGGGCACAGAAGGGAATTGCGCATACGGCCATGCCTGGACGGTGGGCGGCCCGAGAGGAATCTGAACCACTTGATTGGCGCTGGGCGTATTGCAGGTCGGGTCGGGTTTGGCAAGGCCGATTGGCTGACAAAGATTCTGCCCATTGGGGAGCATCTGGCAGAACTGAGTGATGGCGTAAATGATCAGCCGCGAACAGATGTCGTCGGCGGCGTGGGCAGTACCGGGCAGAGCGGTTGCTGTTGAGATCAATGCAAGAACTAACGCATTAGGTTTCATGATTTCCCTAGATTATTCAATAGGTTGGATTGCTGATGATGGCATTTTGAGCGTCCTTGCCGAGCGCATGACATGGGTTTAGTCCTATTTGTTACTACGCCGGCCAGATATCTGGCAGTGTTGATTTTGCTTGCCAAAAAATCAAGCCTTATGCTTCCTCCAGGCGATCGTCGGACCGGTAACGCGGCCTGAATCCTGCACGTTATGCGCAGAAATCAGGCCGAGAAGAATATTGCTTGCCCACACATTCGTCTCATGCCATTGACTGTGAGTTTCTGAAAACGTGGGCAAGTCTGCCGGTCCATGATCAATCCCAAGCCAACGCACCGCCGGTCTGGTACTCGGTGACGCGGGTCTCGAAGAAGTTCTTCTCCTTCTTCAGGTCGATCATTTCCGCCATCCACGGGAACGGGTTGTTGGCGCCGGGATAGAGTTCGTCGAGGCCGATCTGGGTGGCGCGGCGGTTGGCGATGAAGCGCAGGTATTCCTTGAACATCGGCGCATTCAGGCCGAGCACGCCGCGCGGCATGGTGTCCTCGGCGTA
>CAZUSF010000209.1:0-4788 GCA_964623355.1 uncultured Thiobacillus sp.
TTGGTGACCCATTCGCCGGCCAGCAATTTGTCGATCGGGCCGATGTCCAGCACCCGCATCATGCAAGCCATGACGCAGTACGGTTTGCGCCCGGCGTCGATCTCGTCGACACACATATTGCATTTGGAAACGATGTTCTGTTCCGGGATGAACTGCGGCGCACCGTAGGGACATGCGGCCTCGCACTTTCGGCAGCCGATGCACAGGGTCGAATCGATATCGACGATGCCGTCCTTCTTGCGCTTGAAGATCGCGCCGGTCGGGCAGGTCGGCAGACAGGCCGGTTCGGCGCAGTGGTTGCACGACATGTTCAGCTTGAAGGCGTAGACCTCCGGGAAAGTGCCGCCTTCGACATACATCACGCGGCGGAAGCGCGGTCCGGGCGCCAGACCGTTCTTGTCCTTGCAGGCGATCTCGCAGGCGCGGCAACCGATGCAATCAACGTTGTTGTGGACAAAGCCCAACTGCATGTCCGGCACGACCGGGGTATAGACCTCTTTCTTGCGCCGCTTCACCGCCGCCTTGATCTGCGCCAGGTCTTTTTCGTGAACTGCTTTTTCATCAGCCATTTTTCATCCCCCTCTCAATAGTCGCGACGGAACACGTGGGAACGCGAGGTGGATGTGGAATCCCAGCCCGGACGATGCTCCCGTTCGCTCTTGCGGATGTTGACCATGGCGTTGTTGTAGGTGAACGAACCGGCCGGACTCGGCTCATCCAGCGTCAGGAAATCCGGATTGCCACCACGATCGACGCCATGCTCGTCGAGGTCCATCCAGGCCCCCTCGTGGATCACCAGCACGCCCGGCAGCAGGCGCTCGGTGACGTAGGCCGGCACCACCACCATGCCGCGCGAGTTCCACACTTCGACGGTGTCGCCGGTCTTGATCCCCAGGCGTTTCGCGTCGCTGGCATTGATCGTGCATTCCTGCTCGAACGCCTCTTTCAGCCAGGTGCAGTTGGCAAAGATCGAATGCGTGCGATGGCGTGGGTGCGGCGAGATCAGGTGGAACGGAAAATCCTTGGTCAGCTTCTTGTTGTTGAGGTATTCCGTCGGCTCGATCCATTTCGGAATCGATGGGATGTGCGCGCCATACTTGGTCTTCTTCCAGTCGTGGATGCTGGCCAGTTCGGAGCTGAGAATCTCGATCTTGCCGGAGGCCGTGGCGAACGGTTTTCCCTGCTCGATCTGCTCGCGGAAGCCGACGTGCGGCTGATCCAGCTTGAACTTGTAGACGCCATGCTTCTTGAAGTCGTCCCAGCTCATCGTGACATGCTGGTGCGCCATCACCTTGTGTTCCCACCATTCGCGCAGATAGGCCTCGTCCACCGCATCGTCGTTGTCGAAGTAGTCGCGATTGGCTTTCGGGTTGTAGGCGCGGCCAAAGGTCTCGCCGCCGATGCGCCAGGCCAGTTCGGTGAAGATCTGGAAATCGGTCTTCGACTCGCCCAGCGGCTGGATGGTCTTCGGCCGGTGAATGTAGTAGTGCCCCTTGTACCAGGGCAGCGCCGCGTCGTGCCGCTCGAAGTGGGTCGCTACCGGCAACAGGATGTCGGCCCACAGACCGGACGGGGTGATGGTGGAATCCATGCACACCACCAGCTCCAGTTTGCGGATCGCGGCGATTTCCTTGTTGATGTTGGTCAGCTGGTTGAACCAGTCCGAGCCCTGCCAGAAGATGCCCTTGATGTTGGGAATCTGCCCGTCGGTGTGATCCTGGCGCGGCCAGCAGCCGATTTCCTCGCGCTTGACGTTCGGGTAGTTCAGCACGCAATGCGCCCAGCGGTCGCTCTTGATCGAGGCGAACCAGACGTTGGCGTATTGATCGTAGGGATACGCCACCGCCTCCGCGTGCCAGGCCTTGCCGACGCCCTCGGCGCAACCGCCGAGAATGCCGATGTTGCCGGTCATCGCCTGCAACGCCGCCGCCATGCGGTTGTACTGCTCGCCATATTCGGCGCGCCCCGGCGCCCAGGACGCCTTCAGGGCCGCCGGCTTGGTGGTGGCATACATATGCGCCAGCTTGACGATGTCCGCCGCCGACACGCCGCAGATTTCCGCCGCCCATTCCGGTGTCTTCGCCACGCCGTCGGACTTGCCCAGGATGTAATCCTTGAAGTTCTCGCCGCCATTCGGCGACTGCGCCGCCCAGGCCGGCATGGTGCCGGCGTCCATGCCCTGGCAGAACTTGTCGATGAAGGCCTGATCCTGCAGGTTGTTGGCAAAGATGTAGTGCGCCATGCCGGCCATCATCGCGGCATCGGTATTCGGCTTGATCGGAATCCACCAGGCATCGTAGGCCGCCGCCGAATCGGTGAATTGCGGGTCGATCACCACGAACTTGCAGCCATTCTGCTTGGCCATGCGCATGTAGTAGAAGGTGTTGCCGCCGTGGAAGGTGTAGGCCGGGTTCCAGCCCCACATGATCATCAGCTTGGAATGGGCGAAGGTATCGTCCTCGTTGCCGTCCTCGATGGTGCCGAAGGTCCAGCGCGAACTGGTGGTCGTCCCTTGATAGGACGGCACCGACCAGGAATTGGTGCGGCAGCCGAACATGCCCATGAAGCGCCCGAGCAAACCCTCGATCTGGTCCGACTTGTGCAGCACGCCATAGGAAGCGCCGGCATAGGACTGGTCGAGCAAGGCGGTGGGGCCGTACTTGTCCTTGATTTCAATCATCTTGCTGGCGACATAGTTCAGCGCCTCGTCCCAGCTGATGCGCTTGAACTTGCCTTCGCCGCGCTTGCCCACCCGCATCATCGGGTAGAGCAGACGCTCGGCGGAATAGATGCGCTGGCGATAGGAGCGACCGCGCAGACAGGCGCGCAGTTGCGGCTCCTCGAAAGTGTCCTTGCCGAACGCGCCGCCCTGCTGATAACGCCCGTCATCAGTGGACAGGCGGACGATCACGTCGCCCTTCTTGTGCGCCACCAGCATGTGGCGCGAACCGCAGTTGTGGGCGCAGGAGGTGACCACGGTGGTCAACTCGTCGTCCTTCGGATAAGGCTCGTAAGCGAACGCCTTGGCCTCCTTCACCGCGCCCAGATTGACCAGGCCGCCGGCAGCCAGAACGCCGACCCCGGCCGCCGAGGTCTTGAGGAAATCGCGCCGGCCCGGGTTCAGGCGTTCGCTGAGGATATTCAGGTCGAATTCAAATCTGGCTGACATGGTGGCTTCCCTTGTTGGTCTGGCTGCGGACAAAACTGCTCTTGCTCGCTTTGCGGGCAACAGCGGGACGGGATTTGGGCTTGGCCTTCCGGCTACTGGTTTTCGCGGCCGGCGTTGACGTTGCAGGCGTTGCCGACGCTGCGGGCATGTCCGCCGCCGGTGCGACTGCAGGCGCGACTGCAGACGGCATCCACACATCGAGCAGGAAACGCGGCTGCGAACTTGTGGGCCGGTTCTTCGCCCAATCCGGCACGTCCTTGTCCATGCCTTCCCAGGCGTTGCGTGGATAGGGGTAGGGAATCCGATACCAGGCACGACCGCCGTGGCAGCCGTAGCAGTTCTCGGAAGACTCGCGCCCGGCCGCTTCGATGGCGCGGGGCTTGAGGAAATTCACGTTGTGGCGAGCTGTACGGATGCCGTCGTGGCAGAGCAGACAGTTGTTGCCGAAGGTCTCGCCGTGCTGCGCCCAGGGGCCGGGCAGGCCCATCACTTCGTAATTGAACTGGCCGTGGCACATCAGACAGGTTTGCGGATCGACCTGTTTGCGCAGGGCGTATCCAGTGGCCTGCGTCGTGGCCGAAGTCCCGGGTGCCTCGTCGCGCGGGTCGTGGCCCTGATGACAGGTATTGCAGCGCAGGTTCATCAATTTCTTGGCCGAATCGCCGATCAGATGGCGGCGATGGAAGGTGTCCTGATTGCCGCTGTAAACCTCCAGGGTCTGATACCAGGCGATGGATTGATCCGCTCTGACCCCGGCTGGCGACAGCGCGCGCACGCTGGGTTTCAGCACTTCGGCATGGCAGACCAGGCATTCCTTGTCATCCGCCTGCTCGATGGCGGGTTTGAAGTGCAACGGATCCCAGGTCGCTTTGGCATGACCCGTCGGTTCGCCGGCGGCGAAGGCCAAAACGGCCATCAGCATCAATACCAGGCCTGCACCCACTAACACGATAATCTTGATGACGAATTCCGAGTGTTCGTCATTCTCTTCTGTACATAGTGACATCTGCCTCTCCTCGGCCCGAACCGGCCTCAATCACTTGGGAGAGGGGACGACGCGCACTGCACGTCGTCCCCTGAGGTCGGCGCACCGCAGATTACGGTGCGCGCGGCGTATTACTTGGCTGGCGGCGTCCAGGCCTTGTCCTTGTCGCCGGACATGCCAGACATTCCACCCATGCCCGACATGCCGGACATGCCGCCCATACCGCTCATGCCAGACATTCCGCCCATACCCGACATTCCGGACATACCGCCCATGCCGGACATGCCAGACATGCCGCCCATGCCAGACATTCCGGACATGCCGCCCATGCCGCTCATGCCAGACATGCCTTGCTGCGGGTAGAAGAAGATTTCGCCGGCCGGAGAAATACGGAAGTAGCCGGACATGCCGCTCATACCGCTCATGCCAGACATACCGCCCATGCCAGACATTCCGCTCATGCCACCCATACCAGACATACCGCTCATGCCACCCATGCCTGACATACCGCTCATGCCGCCCATGCCTGACATACCGGACATGCCGCCCATACCGCCCATGCCTGACATACCGGACATGCCGCCCATACCGCTCATGCCAGACATGCCGCCCATACCTTGCTGGCCGGACATGC
>CAZUSF010000210.1:0-4782 GCA_964623355.1 uncultured Thiobacillus sp.
GATGAAGCCCGCGCGCGCGCGTCCGGCGCGGTCGATGTGCTCGAAAACGCGCGTATTTGCACCAGCCTGGAGGAAGCGCTGGCCGATACCGTGCTGGCCGCCGCCTGTACTTCGCGTCGCCGCGATCTGCCGCATCCCGCGTTCACGCCGCGCCAGGCGGCGCCGGAATTATTGCGTACAGCGCAAACTGGGCCAGTGGCGGTGGTATTTGGTTCCGAGACCTTCGGCTTGTCGAACGAACAACTGATGAAATGCCGCTGGCTGCTCAACATTCCGACCAACCCCGAGTACGCCTCGCTCAACCTCGGCGCAGCGGTTCAGGTGCTGGCCTATGAACTGCGTTGCACGCTGGAGGATAAGGTGTTGCCGTTGCCGGAATTCGAACCTGCGTCACATGCAGCACAGGAAAGTCTGCTGGCCGAAATGGAGAAGGTGCTGGTCGAAATCAATTTTCTCGACCCGGCCAACCCCAAGCGTCTGATGCCCAGGCTGCGACGTTTCTTTGCCAAGGCGGGACTGGAGAACGAAGAAGTGGCGATCTGGCGGGGAATACTGAATGCAGCCAAAAAACTGCGCTGAATGGAGGCAAAGACTGCATTCATGATGCGAGAAATTGACCCGATTACTCGGGAATTGCATACTTCTCGCTCTTCATAATTCTCGAATATTCAAATGTTCGCCAGATTGCGAGAGGACATTCGCGTTGTATTTGACCGGGATCCGGCGGCACGCACCTTTTTCGAGGTGCTGACCACCTATCCGGGCGTGCACGCCATCATCTGGCATCGGATGTCGCATGAATTGTGGCGCGCCGGTTTCAAGTGGTTGGCCCGTTTATCGAGCCATCTGGCGCGTTGGATGACCGGTATCGAGATACATCCGGGTGCGACGATCGGTCGCCGCGTGTTCATCGATCACGGCATGGGTGTGGTGATCGGCGAGACGGCTGAAATTGGCGACGATTGCACGCTGTATCACGGTGTCACGCTGGGCGGCACCTCATGGAACAAAGGCAAGCGGCATCCCACCTTGATGCCTGGCGTGATTGTCGGCGCTGGCGCCAAGATCCTCGGGCCGATCACGCTCGGCGTGGGTGCCAAGGTCGGCTCCAATGCGGTGGTGGTGAAGGATGTGCCGGATGGCGCCACGGCGATCGGCATTCCGGCCCGGATTCTCGATGCCGAAGTGGACAAGGCGCGCGAGGAAGCGGCGAAGAAGCTGGGCTTTTCGGCCTATGCGGTTTCCAGCGACATGAATGATCCGATGGTGAAGGCGATCCATGGCCTGATCGATCACTCCGCCAATACCGATCAGCGCCTGGCCTGGGTGATGGCGGAACTGGCGCGCCTGGGCGGGCACAAGGAAGCGAATGCGGCGGATGATCATTTCGATCCCGCTTCGTTGAACAAAATGGTCGATTGATGGACTTGCAAATTGAATAGTTGACCAAATTAATCGGGATTAGTAGAGTGTCACCATTCATCCATCAACAACGAGGCAAATCATGCGGCTTACCACCAAAGGGCGTTTTGCGGTAACGGCGATGATCGATCTGGGCATGCGCCATCAACGTGGTCCGGTCACCCTGGCCGGTATCAGTGAGCGGCAACGGATTTCATTGTCCTATCTGGAGCAGTTGTTCGGCCGTTTGCGCCGGCAGGGCATTGTCGACAGCGTGCGTGGTCCCGGCGGCGGTTATACGCTGGCTCAGAGCATGCTCGATATCTCGGTAGCGGACATCATTCGCGCAGTCGATGAGCCAATCGATGCCACGCAATGCGGTGGTCTCGGCAATTGTCACGACGATCGTGAATGCATGACCCATGATCTGTGGATGAGCCTGAATGCGCGCATCTACGATTACCTGGATTCAGTCAATCTGGACGAGCTGGTGACCACCCAACTGGCCAAGCAGGCCGAAGAGGCTGTGCACGGCCAGGCGCATGGTCACAAGCACGAAACACGGCGTGTGGTGGGGTCGGCGGACATCACGCCTGGCCTGATGCACAAGGTCGGCCAGGAACACAAAACAGTCGTTAACGGTTGATGGAGCATACAAAGATGGTCAAGACCCCCATTTACCTCGATTACTCGGCGACGACGCCGGTTGATCCGCGCGTTGCCGCGAAGATGATTCCCTATCTGACCGAAATGTTCGGCAACCCGGCTTCGCGTTCGCACGTGTTCGGCTGGGACGCCGACAAGGCGGTGGAAGAGGCGCGGGCGCATGTTGCGGCGCTGGTCAATGCCGATCCCAAGGAAATCGTCTGGACCTCGGGCGCCACCGAGTCGAACAACCTCGCCATCAAGGGCGCGGCGCATTTCTATCATGGCAAGGGCAAGCACCTGATCACGGTGAAAACCGAGCACAAGGCGGTGCTGGATACCTGTCGCGAGCTGGAGCGCGAAGGTTACGAAGTAACCTATCTCGGCGTGCAGCCGAATGGTCTGATTGATATGGATGAGTTGAAGGCGGCGATTCGTCCGGACACCATCCTGGTTTCGGTGATGTATGTGAACAACGAAATCGGCGTCATCCAGGACATTCCCGCCATCGGCGAACTGTGCCGTTCGAAGGGCATCCTGTTCCACGTCGATGCAGCGCAAGCCACCGGCAAGGTGGAAATCGATCTGGGCAAACTCAAGGTCGATCTGATGTCGTTCTCGGCGCATAAGACTTATGGCCCGAAAGGCGTCGGCGCCCTGTATGTGCGGCGTAAACCGCGTGTGCGCCTGGAAGCGCAGATGCATGGCGGCGGCCACGAACGCGGCATGCGTTCCGGCACGCTGGCGACGCATCAGATCGTCGGCATGGGTGAAGCCTTCCGCATCGCCCGGCTGGAGATGGGCGCCGAAACCGAGCGTATCCGCAGCCTGCGCGACAAGCTCTATCGCGGCTTCCTGGACATGGAAGAAGTGCATCTGAATGGCGATTTCGAACGGCGCATCGCCGGCAACCTGAACATCAGCTTCAACTTCGTCGAAGGCGAGAGCCTGATCATGGCGATCAAGGATCTGGCTGTTTCCTCCGGTTCGGCCTGTACCTCGGCCAGCCTGGAACCGTCCTACGTGCTGAAGGCGCTGGGTCGCAACGACGAACTGGCGCATAGCTCGATCCGCTTCACCATCGGCCGCTTCACCACCGATGAAGAGATCGACTACACGATCAAACTGTTGCACGAAAAGATTGGCAAGTTGCGCGAAATGTCACCGCTTTGGGAAATGTTCAAGGACGGTATCGATTTGAATACGGTGCAGTGGGCCGCGCACTAAGCGGCGTGCACAACTTAGGCTAGGAGAAAAATCATGGCATACAGCGAACAGGTTCTGGATCACTACGAAAACCCGCGCAACGTTGGCGCATTCGGCAAGGATGACGCAGGCGTCGGTACCGGCATGGTTGGCGCGCCGGCCTGCGGTGATGTGATGAAACTGCAAATCCGGGTCAACGATCAGGGCATCATTGAAGACGCCAAGTTCAAGACCTACGGCTGCGGTTCCGCGATTGCGTCGTCGTCCCTGGTGACAGAATGGGTCAAGGGCAAGACGCTGGACGAGGCGATGAATCTGAAGAATACCCAGATTGCTGAAGAACTCGCTCTGCCGCCGGTGAAGATTCACTGCTCGATCCTGGCGGAAGACGCGATCAAGGCGGCGGTTGCCGACTACAAGCAGAAGCACGGCAGCACCGCCGGTAGCAGCGAATACACCGCCTGCAATCCGCCGAAGGAGCACTGAGATGGGCGCCGCTACATGTGCCGTGCCGGAGGGCATGCCATCTGATGTTTCCCAACTCGACATGGGGCCGGCTGCTGGCGCCCTGGCGTCCATCGGCCTGTCCGAGGCGGCTGCCAATCACATCCGAAATTTCCTTGCCAAACGCGGCAAGGGCCTGGGTATCAAGCTTGGCGTGCGCACGTCCGGCTGTTCCGGCATGGCCTACAAGCTGGAATTCGTCGATGCCGAAGACCCCGAAGATTTGCGTTTTGAGCAACACGGCGTGGCAGTGTTCATCGACCCGAAAAGTCTGAGTTATCTGGCTGGGACGCAACTCGATTTCGTGCGTGAAGGCTTGAACGAAGGCTTCAAGTTCAATAACCCGAACGTCAAATCCGAGTGCGGCTGCGGCGAGTCGTTCAACGTCTGACTTGTAGGAGCGTCCGCTTGCGGCGCGATAACCGCCACAAACGTAGGTTATCCGCGCTACAAGCGGACGCTCCTGCCGGCGAATAACCCACTTAGCTCGCCACCATGTCCCTCGACTTCTCCAAAAACAACTTCGAACTGTTCGGCCTGCCGATGACCTTTGCCATCGACGCAGACCGGCTTGATCAAGCTTATCGCGGCATTCAGTCGGAAATTCACCCGGATAAATTCGCCGATGCCGGCGATGCCGAACAGCGCCTTTCGATGCAGTGGAGCACGCGCATCAACGAGGCTTACCAGACGTTGCGCAAACCCTTCGAGCGTGCCCGCTATCTGCTGAAATTGAATGGCGTCGACGCGATGGATGCGAAGAACACCTCGATGCCGGCAGACTTTCTGATGCAACAGATGGAATGGCGCGAGGCGTTGATGGATGCCGTCGAAAATCGTGACATGGCGGCATTGCAAGGCTTGGAAAAAGAGCTGAAATTGCATGCTCAGGGTCTCCACAGTCAACTCGCCAGCCTGCTTGATGAACAGAAGGATTACGCCGCCGCAGGCAACGTGCTGCGGAAAGTGCGATTCATGGACAAATTGCTGGAAGAGATCGACGTCGCTTACGAGGACATCGAATAG
>CAZUSF010000211.1:0-4781 GCA_964623355.1 uncultured Thiobacillus sp.
ACTCGGCCTACTACTCGCATTACGTCGGCGACAACTTCGGTGCGCCCACCTCGATCCCGGTTCATTGGGTACCGGGAGATACCCCTTCGAACGCACGGCCGCCTGATCGCCATGGCCAACCGGTTCCCGTCATTGCCGAGCGGCTACGAATCCAGGGGCGCCTCCTCCGCCAGGATTCCTTTCCGCCCTGCAATGACACCCCCCATTTGCCAAGACAGGACGACATGACAGGCTGGACGATGAAACTCTGAAACTGAACAGGCCTTTATTGCCTCGTATCCCGAGTTCAGAAGCTGGCCGACGTCCATGTCGGAGCCCTCAAGCAATTGGCGTGTCGCTGGGAAAGCCGCGTCATTCCAACGCTTGAGGAAGCTCCGGCATGGTGTACATAGCGGCCAGTTGACGGGCTGACGCCGAAAGTTTTCGAGTAATTCGCTAATCTTGCGGTGCCGCGTCCAGCAATTCCCCGAGCAGGTTGAGTAGCGTGTCGCGCAGTGCCGTCAGCTCATCCGCGCGCGCACGCGCCTCGTCAACTTGTCCCCGCCGCTTGAGGTCAACCAACTCTCCCGCTAGCTGGTGAATGGCCTGGTGCAAGGTGAAAATCCGTTCCTGCTGCGGATGGCCGGCGTATCGCTGCACCCCGGTCTGATCTAGCCATTGGCCGAACTTGCACTGGTGATGATCGAGCGGCGGCGGTGCGGACTGCTTACCCTGCAGGTGCAGCAGCATCGCATTGATCCAAGCCCGGTGTTCGGTCATCGCGAACAGAACCGGCAGGTCGCCATGCGCGATGCGCCGGTATCCGCTGCATTCGCTGTGTGACTGCCAAGTGTCTATCCAGCCCGGAATGTCCGCAGCGGGCATCGGCCGCGCGATCGCATAGCCTTGTCCAAGTTCACAGCCCAGGCGCAGCAACATCTCGCCGTGCGCCGTGGTCTCGACGCCCTCGGCCAGAACCTGGCGTTGGAAGGACTCCGCCAGGCCGATGATGCCGTCAAGGATGGCAAGGTCATCGACGTCATCGAGCATATCGCGTACGAAGCTATGGTCGATCTTCAACACCCGCGCGGGCAAGCGCTTGAGATAAGTGAGCGAGGAATAGCCCGTGCCGAAATCGTCCAGTGCGAAGCCCACGCCCATCCCAAGACAGCTTTCGATCGTCTCCGACGCGTGATTGATGTCGTTAAGCGCGCTGGATTCCAACACTTCCAGTTCCAGTTGTCGCGCTACCGCAGGATGCTGGCGCAGGGCGCCCCTCAGCTTGCCAAGGAACGCCGGATCCTGGATCTGACGGCCCGCGACGTTCACGCTCACCGGCAGGTGCAGCCCATTGGCCAGCCAGGCGTCCATCTGCCCCAACGCCGATTCGATGACCCAGTCGCCCAGCAGGATGATCAACTCATGCTCTTCAATCATCGGCAGGAACATGCCGGGCGGAAGCAGGCCCTGTTCGGGATGCTGCCAGCGAATCAGGGCCTCTGCGCCGACCACGACGCCTGTGCGCATGTTGACCTTCGGCTGGTAGAACAGCACGAATTCCTGGTTGCCCAGGGCCTCGCGGATACGCTCAATGCCCTCGTGACGGCCGCGCAGCGCACGGTCCTGCGCGTCGTCGAACAGGTGGTAACGGTTCTTGCCGCTCTGCTTGGCCTGGTACATCGCCTGGTCGGCCTGGCGCAACAATTGGTCGGCGCTAACCTCATCAGGTTGCGGATAAAAGCTGGCGCCGATGCTCGCCGAAACCTGTACCAGCAGATCCTCGATGCTGACTTTCGAAGAGGCCACCTGCAACAACCGACGCAACACGGGCAGGCAGGCGTTGCTGTCTTCCAGGTCAATCAATACCGCCACAAATTCGTCACCGCCCAGGCGACCCAGCGTATCCCCCTCGCGCAGGACTTCTTTCATGCGCTTGGTCAATTCGATCAGGAGTCTGTCGCCGGTGGCATGCCCATAGGTGTCGTTCACGGCCTTGAAACCATCAAGATCGATGTACAGGACGGCAATTTTGAGCTTGCGTCGCTCAGCCTGGCGGATCGCCAGTTCCAGTCTGTCCGTCAGCAGCAATCGGTTGGGCAGCTGGGTCAGGGCGTCGAAGTGCGCGATACGTTCCAGTTGTTGCTCATGCAGCTTGACCTCGGTGATGTCGTGAAACAGGCCGACATATTGCTGGACCGTGCCTCGTGCGTCGCACACCTCGGTAATGGTGAGCATTTCGGCAAACACCTCGCCGTTCTTGCGCCGGTTCCATATCTCCCCCTGCCACTTGCCGGTTTCCTTGATCTGCTGCCACATGGCGGCATAGAACGCGGTGTTATGGCGCCCCGAACTGAGCAGGCTGGGCGAGCGGCCGACGGCTTCCTCGCGCGTGTATCCGGTCAGTTCGGTGAAGGCGCGGTTGACGTCCACGATGATGGCGGCCGCGTCGGTGATGAGAATGCCCTCGCTGGCATGGGCGAAGACACTGGCAGCCTGACCCAGGCGCTCTTCCATGCGCTTGCGTTCCGTGATGTCGTAGCAAAAGCCGATGTAGCCCACGAACTGGCCATTGCTGTCATAGCGCGGATTGCCTTCGTCGATGATCCAGCGGTAATCGCTGTCGGCATGGCGCAGGCGGTATTCCATGCTGAACGGCGCGCGCCGGTCAAAGTGATCGATATAAATCGCTATGCAACATTCGCGGTCATCGGGATGCACCCCCTCGACCCAGCCGCCACCCAATTCCTGTTCCAGGCTGCGGCCGGTGAAGCGCAGCCAGGGCTCGTTGAAATAGTTGCACAGCTTGTCGGTGCCGGAGGTCCAGATCAGTGCCGAACCGTGATTCGCCAAGGTGCGGAAATGCTGCTCGCTCTCGGCCAGGGCGCGCTGCACGATCAGCCGCTGGCGACGGCTGCGCTGGAAGAGTTGGGCCAACCAGAACAGCGCTACGGCAATCACCCCACCGAAGAACAGCACGAGTGCGCGGTGATCTTCCCAAACCACCAGCAAGGGCACCCGGGCATCGAAAGGCGGCACCCGGAGTGCGCGCATCAGTTGTTCCACAGAGCGGTAATCCCCGGGAACGGAGAACCCGCTAATCCGGGCAGCGCGCGCAATCTCGCCATCATGGGGCAGCGACAGCACGGCAGCGGCCACCTGCCGGGCAATAACCGGATCCAGCCAGGGCATGGCGGCCAGCGCCCATTGCGGATAAAGGCGGGTCGAAAGCTGCATCGGGTAATTCGGCACTTCGTCGGCGGCCAGAACCCGATACGCCGCAAGATCGACCTTACCCTCGCGCGCCATCTGTTCGAGAAGGCCGCTGCGTACAAAACCGGCGTCGGCCCGTCCATCGGCAAGCGCCTGCAACACAGCATCCTGCTGGCCGGTTTCGATCAGGCTGAAATCGCTGCGGTCGATGCCCAGTCGCAACAATTCGTAGGCCTGGGCCTGGAACGCGCCAAGCGATTCCACGCTGCTGGTGGCAATACGCTTGCCTTTCAGATCCGCCAGGCGCTGGAGTCGCGTGTCGTTTGCCTTGACGATAACCACGCCGCCAAACTGAGTCAGGGCCTGGCCCTGTTCAAGCTCGACAAGGGAGGCAAGCGGGGAATACAGGTTTTCGAGCACCGAGAGCGCGACGTAATGGGCTGGCTGGGTCAGCACGATATCGACTTGCCGGTCGTGGACGGCCTGCTCCAGTTCGGGATAGGACAAAGCCCTGAGTTCGACCCGGTGAGAGTCGATGTGTTGTTCGAGGTAACTCGTTAGCGGTTGCCAGCGCTTGAGCATCTCTGCGGGGGGGCGAAACGCCAGCACCGCAAAGCGCAGCGGAGGGGGCGGCGCATCGCTCACGGCGTGGGCTCGGGCCACTGCGGAAACGGCGCTGGTCGCCGCCATACCCCCAGCGGTCGCGAGCAACAGGACGACGGCTATCAGGACACGGATAGCAAAACCCAAGTTTCCTCCCATGACGCCCTCACAATCTGCGGATAAATTCGTATTAGCACACGCTTTCATTCGCTTTCATGATGGGCCTATTTCGAGTCGAAAGCGGTCTCCGCAGGATGGTACTGGAAGTGATCACGCATCGGTTTGAAAGGCAACACATTTCTCCACAACCAAACACGGCTTCCTCCACTGATCTTCACCACAATGTCATGCAGAGCGTTTGCGCAGTGCGTCATGCGCCCGGCGGCGTGGTCGAGGTGCTGGAAGATTACTCATTCGATTCAAAGAATAGGAATTTGAATGCCATTTTCAGGGAATACCTGAAAGCAGACGGACATCTGACGAAATTTTCCACCGTCGGCTGACGGCACCACGTCGAATTCACACAATCGGCCTGTTTCAGACGGCCAGGTGGGTGGCTCGGACATCTCTTGATCGGCCGGAACCGCCGGCGGCATATCGCACCAACCGGGTTCGCTATGCGCCACTTACCGGCCACCGATTCGACGTTCACGCTGAACGGCAGTGCCAAGACAACGAACTCACACTCCCGATGCGTATGGTACGGTCGAGGCAAATTCACCGAATGTGCGTTGATGCACCGAAAGCGGCCTATTCAAGAAACCATCCAGACTTCTAGCGATAGTTGAGTATCCTCAACAGGGGCATAATCCACCGGCCACCAGTCTCCTTTTTCAAAACGTAATATAGAGACTGGGCACTGAGCGGGATTTTAAAAACTATCAAGATAAGCCGCTATGCCAGCCGTCTCAATATTAATAAATGTTCGGGCCCATAGGTCTATTGATTAACTGTTCGGCTGCCTGGCTTAAGGATTTCGAGCGGGCAGA
>CAZUSF010000212.1:0-4777 GCA_964623355.1 uncultured Thiobacillus sp.
CAGTGGCCAGATCGAGGTCACCAGACGCCAGGCGCCCGGCCGCCTGCTCACGGAGCTGACGGATATAAGCGATTCGGATTTCTGCCAGGCTGGCGGTCTTGTGGTCGATACCCAGATCCTTGCAAAGCCGTGAAACACTGCTCTGATCTAGGTCGAGGTGAATGCCGATTGATGCTTGAGTAGCAGTCATATGTTATGCCCCCCATGCGAATGATTCGTATCTACAGGACCAGCACGCCGCGAATTACCCGTGATGTAAAGGGCTGGACAGGACCCAATCATTTCGCGCTCGCCACTGCCGTTGCCGCCCACCTTTGCCCCGCGCTTGTGCGCATCGCAGTGCACGCGGGCGAGGGCTTTCGTCCTAACTTGGCCTGAGTCATCAGGCGGCAGCGTCGTCACTTCGAATGGCTGCGCGCAGACACGGCAGAAGCCTATCCAGACAACCAGCGTTACCTTGCGACCATCGCGGCAGGTATGCGGCCGCTCACCTACTTGGAAGTAGTAGCCATTCTTTTTCATGGCTGAACCTCGGCCCATGCTTGGCAGCCGTCACCATGGAGTGGGTGATATTTGATAACGCCCACTAGATCAGACAGGCCCACTCGGACAGGATCGCCGCAGGCATCCTGTCCGGTTGCGCGGGAGCAGGTCGAACAGCGACGTTCAGGCGGTGGAACAGGTGTTGCTTTCTTCAGGTCTGGGTATCGCGCTCGCAGGTCTTGCAGGCTGATGGCTGGCGTGATGTAGCCAATGGCGATTGCGGCATCCTTGAACGTCATCGACCAGCGCGGCCAGGCTTTCTGAAGTGGTGTCTGGCTGCTCATGACAATCCACCCCAACGCCGCCGATGGAACACACTGAATGCTGGTGTCGGTCGTGCTGTCGGCTGGCCTGGCTTAAGCCGCCAGCCTCTCGACAACATCGCCGGAAATTCGGGAGTGCAATGGTTAACTACATCGTCCCCGTACACCGGGTGTCGCCGCCATTCCGAAACTGGTTCAAACCTGACGACGCGAAACTGGATATTCACGGGTGCGTTTTCTTCAAGCGGAATCGCTTGAAACGGGCGTCTTCTTCGCTGTTTTGAATTTCTCTTCGGTGTTCTTCCCGGCTCGTGTAGGAGCCCGTCTTGTTATCCGGCGGGAGACACGAGATGAAGCGAGCGGGGACATGCACCTGTCGGTACTGCGGCGCGGCCTTCACGCCTGACCCACGCAACGCCGGACGCCAGAAGTACTGCGCCGCCGTGGCCTGCAAGGCGGCAAGCAAGCGCGCGAGCCAGGCGAAATGGCAGGCCGCGCCGGCGAATCAGGACTATCACCGCGGTCCGGAAGCCGTTGCGCGGGTGCAAGCCTGGCGTCTGGCCCACCCGGGTTACAGCCGGCGCCCAAGCAAACAGCGTGTAGCGCCAGCGCCGTTATCAGAGACCTTCGCATCCGATGTGACCCCGTTACCTGACGCCAGCGCGACCCTGATGCCGGCGCCGATTCAGATATCTTGTAACGCACCCGCCCCGGCAGAGATCTCGGCAGGGGCCGCGTTACAAGATCTCTGCACTGCGCAACCTATTGTTCTGATTGGCCTTATCGCCCATTTATGGGATAGCCCGTTACAAGATGTCATCGCCCCCGCCGTGGCCCGGTTGTATCAACTCGGCCTCGACATCCAAGGAGGCCATCATGACGCTCGTTAAACGGGTTCTGGATCCACAACGCCAGCGCCAGATCCCCGAACACTTCAGCTGGATCGATCATCGTCTGGTGCGCGAGCACTACATCGAACGAGCGGATGCCCCCGCCTGGGCGCTCTACCTGTTTCTCGTCAGCGTCGCCGATGTGTGCGGTCTGAGCTATTACGCCGAGGCATCACTGTGTCGGCGTTTGCATCTGGACCCGCGCCAGTTGGCGCACGCTCGCAGATCCCTGATCGAACTCGGCCTGATCGCCTACGATCCGCCGCTGTATCAGGTGCTGGCCGTGCCCGGCGCGACACCGGTCGCCACCCATCTGGCGCGTTTGCACGCGGTGTTGGAGGGCGGACGATGATCGACTACGCCACCTGGTGCGCCATTCGCGATGGCGTGGCCCAGAAGTTGACGCCGGCGCAGTTGGCCAAATCGCTCGAACTCGACATCAAGACCGTGCGCCGCTGGATCGATCGGCCTTATACGCTCAGACAGGGGAATGCACGCCCCAGCCTGCTCGATCCGTTCAAGGGCCGCATCGTGCGCTGGCTGGAACTGCATCCGCTTTCCGCTCAGCAGGTGTTCCAGCGTTTGAACGAGGCCGGTTTCAAGGGCGGTATCAGCATCGTCAAGGACTATGTGCGCGAGATTCGGCCGCAGCCGCGCGAGGCCTTCCTGACCCTGGCCTTCGCCCCCGGCGAGGCGGCGCAAGTGGACTGGGGGGAATTCGGCAGCATCACGGTGGGCGATACGCGCCGGCGACTGTCGTTCTTCGTCATGGTGCTGGCGTACAGCCGCAAGCTGTATGTCGAGTTCACGCTGTCGCAGACCATGGAGCAGTTCCTGCAGGCGCATATCAACGGCTTCAACGCCCTGGGCGTGCCGAAGAAGGTCATCGTCGACAACCTGCGCTCGGCGGTGCTGAAGCGGGTGCGTGGCGAGGCGCCGGTATTCAATCCGCGTTATCTCGATTTCGCCCGCCATTACGGTTTCGAGATCGTCGCCTGCAATGTCGCCAAGGGCAACGAGAAGGGGAGAGTCGAGCGTGGTGTCGGCTATGTGAAGGCCAACTTCCTGCGCGGTCTGGCGTTGCCCGACTTCGCCGGGTTGAACCCGGCGCTTCAGGTCTGGCTGGAGTCGGTGGCGAATGTGCGCATCCATCGCGAGACGCGCCGTCGTCCGATCGATCTGTGGCAAGAAGAGCGCGCCCATCTGCAGGCGGTGAATCCCCGTCCGTTCGATGTCGGACGGGTGTTGGCGGTGCGGGTGAACAAGCAGTTCCGGGTCAGCTTCGAGGCCAACCGCTATTCGGTGCCGGCGCGTTTCGCCGGCAGCCAGGTGGTGCTGAAGGCGTATCCGGATCGGCTGTGCTTCTATCACGGCGAGACCTTGATCGCGCGGCATGCGCGTTCGTTCGAACGACATCGCGATATCGAGGATGCGGATCACCCGAAAGCGCTGGTGGCGCAGCGCCGGCATGCGCGCGATGCACATGTGTTGCAGCGCTTTCTGGCGCTGCCCAACGCGCCGGCGTACCACGCCGGTCTGCTGGCACGGAGAGGGAATGCCATGGCGCATGTGCACAAGATCATGGCGTTGCTGGAGATTCACGGTGAGGAACCCGTGCGGCGGGCGATGACCGATGCCTTGGTATTCGAGGCTTTCAGCAGCGAATACATCGCGCATCTGATCGCGGCGCGGTCGCGCCAGCTGCCGGAGGCGAGTCCGTTGGTGCTGATGCGGCGGCAGGACGCGCTGGAGCTGGAATTGCCGCCAGCGGATCTGTCGGCGTATCCGGATCCGGCGCTCGGATTAGAAGAAGACGCCGGTCATGAAGCAATCGACACAATTAAAGGAGGTTCGAATGGAGATGACTGAGGCGGTATTGCGTGCGCACCTGGCGCGCTTGCAGTTGCCCTACTTCGCGCAGCATCACGCCGATCTTGCCGCCCAGGCGGCGCGTGAAGCGTGGCCGCCCGGGCGCTTGCTGGAACAGTTGGTGGCCGGCGAGGTGGCGCGGCGGGATGAGGCCTTGGTGGCGCGACGGGTGAAGGCGGCGCGCTTGCCGGGAATCAAGACGCTGGATGGCTTTGATTGGAGCTGGCCGAAGAAGATCAACCGGGCGCAGGTGCAACATCTGTTTCGCCTGGGTTTCCTGCCGGAACACGGCAATGTGATTCTGTTGGGCGGGGTGGGGGTGGGCAAGACGCATCTGGCGATTGCGTTGGCGCATACGGCTTGCCTGCGGGGCGAGACGGCGCTGTTCACCAGCGCGGTGGATATCGTCAATGCGCTGGCGGCGGCGCAGGCGACGGGCGGGATCAAGCGCGAGATGGCGCGTTTGCTGAAACCGACGCTGTTGGTCATCGACGAGCTGGGGTATCTGCCGATCGACAAGTTCGGTGCCGATGGCTTGTTCCAGGTGATCAGCCAGCGCTATGAGCGGGGGTCGACGGTGATCACGACGAACCGGGCGTTCAAGCAGTGGCCGGAGATCTTCAATAACGACAGTACGCTGACGTCGGCATTGCTGGATCGCTTGCTGCATCACGCCGAGTCGCTGGTGATTGAGGGACGCAGCTATCGCATGCGCGAAACCGACGATAGCTGACGCTCAACTGCTTGCTTGCGGGTCTTGGCCGGCCGCCACATTTAAACTGTGGCGGGCCGGCTTTTTTGCGTTTGTGTGGGCGGGAAATGGGGTTCTGGCGGGCGGTTTCGGGGCTCCGCGTTCGCGTCGTCAGATTCGCTCCCGTTTGGGGGCGGCGCGGACAGTGAAAACCGCTGACTTCATGGGGCTGGGTTAGCCGCAGTAACTCCAGCGGGGTTCCGGTGACCTCGTTTTCATAAACCAACGAATTTGAGGAAGGCGTCAGGCGGCTTGCCAGGAACGCAGCAGATAGCAACTTAGTCGAGTGGCGCGAGAAATCCACCCTTTGCGACCAGTCGCCCAATCTCAGCATGCCGGGGTCGCTGGCGATTACCACGATCTGCTTGGCGGAGACCAAGGATACGGTTTCCGTGCTGCCCAAGGCCCGTCGTACCCGGTTGCTAGCCCCCCCTTCGGCTACGGTTTCCACTTCCACGAAC
>CAZUSF010000213.1:0-4763 GCA_964623355.1 uncultured Thiobacillus sp.
GTGTCGATGTCGAGCTGACCGAGCTGAAGAAAAAGGAAGCGGAACTGCGCGACTATCAGACACACTTGGAAACAATGGTCGAGGAACGCACCGTCGCCCTGTCGATCGCCAAGGAAGCGGCTGAGGCGGCCAGCCGTGCCAAGAGCACCTTCCTGGCCAACATGAGCCACGAGTTACGCACGCCGATGACGGCCATCATGGGCATGACCGACCTGGCCTTGCGCAAGACCAACGATCCGCAGTTGCAGCACCGCCTGAAAACAATTTCCACCGCATCGAAACACCTGCTGGCCATCATCGACGATGTGCTCGACCTCTCACGCATCGAGGCCGACCGGCTGACATTGGCCCCGCGTGATTTTGTACTGACCACCGTATTGGACGAACTGTACATCCTGTTCGAGCATCGCCTGGCCGAGAAAGGCCTCCCCTACCGGGCAGAGCTGCCACCGTCGCTGGCACAACAGCGCTGGCACGGCGATGTGCAACGGCTGCAGCAAATACTCATCAATCTGGTCGGCAATGCCGTGAAATTCACGGCCAGCGGCGTGATCAGTCTGCGCATCAGCGCTATCGAAATTGACAAGCAAACCACCCAGCTGCGCTTTGATATTGAAGATACGGGAATCGGCATTGCGCCCGCCGATCAGGCACGACTATTCACCGCCTTCGAGCAGGCCGACGGATCAATGACGCGAAAATATGGCGGCACCGGCCTCGGCTTGGCCATCAGTCGGCGCCTGGCGCGGATGATGGGCGGTGACATTACCCTGACCAGCCAGCCGGGCAGCGGCAGTACCTTCAGCCTCATCCTGCCTTTGTGTTGGGTGAGCAGCGAGCATGCCGTCCCGCCAGCGCCGACTTTTATCAGCGAGAAGCCTGCTGATGCGTTGCGTACCCGGTTTGCCGGTTTGCGCATCCTGCTGGCGGAAGATGATCCGACCAACCAGGTGGTGCTGCAGGAGTTGATTGAAGTTGCCGGTCTGCAAATTGATGTCGCCGACAATGGCGCCATCGCCGTGCAACTGGCGCAAAACACGCCCTACGATTTGATCCTGATGGACATGCAAATGCCCATGATGAATGGCATTGAAGCTACGCGGGCCATCCGGGCGATGCCCGCGTACCAGCAGACGCCCATCCTGGCGCTGACGGCCAATGTGTTCAGCGAGAATCGGGACGCCTGCCTGGCCGCCGGGATGGATGATCATCTTCCCAAGCCAATCGATACGCACCGCCTGTATCTGCATTTGTTGCGGTGGCTGGACCGCGACGAACCGGCACACCCGTCGAAGCAATAAGCTGCCAGCAATTAATTTATACCGAACAGGTACCGTTCATGTCCATTGCTCATCTGCCGCTTTTGATCATTCTTATCCTCGTTGGTCTGCTGCCGGCGCAACATTTGATCCTGGAAAACAAAACCAATGCGGCCGTGGGCGAAGTGGTTTCCGAAGCCACCCAGGCCTCCAACGCTACCGTCACCAAGCTGTTTATCAACGAGGTTTACCCGCGATTGAGTGTCTTCCTTGGGCTGGAGGGGGCGGGCAAATCGGGGGCGCCTCTGGTCGGTGAAGCGTTGGAGACGACCGACCGTACCATTCGCAACTTCATGTTCGGCACCGACATCATGAAAGTGAAGATTTACGCCATGAACGGCATGACGGTGTACTCGTCCGAGCGCGAACAAATCGGCCAGGACCAGCGCGATAACACCGGCTTCCAGTCTGCCGCACAAGGCATTCCCGGCAGCCAGATCACGCACCGCGGCAAGTTTTCGGCCATGGAGGGCAACGTGTTCGACAAGGATTTGGTCGCCAGCTACATCCCTATCCGCAATCAGGCCGGCATGATCATCGGCGTGGCCGAGATCTATACCGACCGGACGCCGGTGCTGGGAAAATTGACCCGTGGCGAGGGCTATATTCATGCCGCCCTGCTAATCACGCAGGCGATTCAACTGATCCTCCTGCTGGGGCTGGGCTGGCTGTTCTGGATGCGCCGCAGCCTGACCGAAGTGGATACCGACGAACTGGGCGAGGACTGATCAATGGTGCGCGGCACGCCAAGAGATGGCCCCACGGGCATGCCCCGCGGCCTCACGCCAGGGCTGATCGCGGTCCTCTTGATGGGCATTCTGTTGTTTGCGGGCGTCGTGCTGTTCATCGAGCATCGCAATGCACAGCGTAGCGAGGAGGCCGCGCTCGCGCAGATCGCCGAAGCCTATTCCGCGTCCATCCTGACGTTTCGCGATTTCTACAATCAGGTCATCCTCAAGCAACTGCGGGGTAGCGGCATCGAAATTACCCACGATTACCTGAACAAGGATCATGCGGTGCCCATTCCGGCCACCTTGTCGCTGGACCTGATTCAGTTTTTCAACAGCCGCCAGGTGAAGATGAACATGCGCCTGGTCAGCGACTATCCGTTCACGGTCCGGCAAGGCCGGCTTATCAGCGACTTTGACCGGGAGGCGATAAGCCACTTCCAGATGACGAGAATGACGTCGCTCTCGCGCATGAACGAAAAAGACAACCGGACGATATTCGAATATGCCGTGCCGGTGCGCCTGGGTGAGAGCTGCGTGGATTGCCACAACAGCCATCCGGAATCGCCCAAGCGTGACTGGAAGATCGGCGACATTCGCGGCATCCAGGTGGTCACCCTGTTGCCCGAAACACTCGGCAACGACAGCCTGAACAAGCGGACCCACCTGTTCGTGGCGCTGCTGTTCCTGTTTTCCTTCACCCTCGCGGTCATTTCCTGGTTGGTCCAACGTAACCAGGTCGCCTTCCGGCTGCTGCTGCGTGAGAAGAAACAACTGGCCGAGGCAAGCATCGCGGCCCAGGCGGCCAGCCGCGCCAAGAGTGAGTTCCTGGCCAACATGAGCCACGAAATTCGCACGCCGATGAACGGCATCCTCGGCATGACCGAGTTGCTGCGCAAGACTTCGCTCAATGCCGAGCAGAACAAGTTTGTCGATGCACTCCACCGCTCGGGCAGCATTCTGTTGGCGCTGATCAACGATATCCTTGATTTGTCGAAGATCGAAGCCAGCAAGACCGTTCTGGAAAAGGCCCCGTTCAGCCCACGCGAGATCATCAAGTCATCTTCGCTTCTGTACTCTGGCAAGGTCAGCCAGAAAGGACTGGGCTTTTTGATCAATATCGAGGATGAAATACCGGCCGGGGTGCTTGGCGATGCCATCCGCTATGCCCAGGTGCTGAACAATTTGATCGGCAATGCCATCAAATTTACCGAACAGGGCAAGATTGCCATCACCCTTTCAGTCGCCAGGCGTGAGGGCAATATGGTGGTACTGCGCAGCGAAGTGGCCGATACCGGCATTGGCATCCCCTCTACTGCACAGGCAGTCATCTTCGATCGATTTTCGCAGGCCGATACCAGTACGACGCGTCGCTACGGTGGCTCCGGCCTCGGTCTTGCCATCGCCAGGAAACTGGCCGAAATGATGGGTGGCGAAATCGGTGTGCAAAGCCAACCGGGCGAAGGCTCCACCTTCTGGTTCACCTGCCGCTTTGAATTGCACCACGGCCCGCTGCCGGAATACGCCCAGCCGCAGGTCGTCGCTCCATTCCAACTAGCGAGCGACAAGCGCGTCAAGGTACTGATGGCGGAAGACAACGCCATTAACCAGGATGTCGGGACGGCCATGATGGAGAGTATCGGCTGCACGGTGACACTGGCAAATGACGGTCGCGAAGCCATTGCCAAGTTGAGACAGGAGACATTCGACCTGGTGTTCATGGATTGTCAGATGCCTGAAATGGATGGCTTTGAGGCCACCCGCCAGATCCGTGCCGAAGAGCAACACGCCGGGACTGGTCAGCACGCATGCATCATCGCGCTGACCGCCAACGCCCTGGTCGGTGACAAGGAAAAATGTATCGCAGCCGGCATGGATGATTATCTGCCCAAGCCCTTCACCCTTGAGCAGTTGCACACCATGATATCGCGCTGGCTGAGCACTCAGGCTGCACCCGATGATCTGGACCTCGACCCGACCCCGGTCCTGCAGGCCCAGCAACAGATCGACGTCGGCGCAACTGAAAACATTCTCGACCCGACCTATATCAACGACATCCGCAAGATGCAGCAACCCGGCATGCCGAGCATTCTGGCGCGGGTCATCCACAAGTATCTGGATACCTTTCCCGGTGCACTCGCCAACTTGCGGCAGGCTATCGCCATTCAGGATGCCGACAAGCTGCGCCTGGTCGCGCACAGCATGAAAAACAACAGCGCCACGCTTGGTGCCACGGCACTGGCTGAACTGCTCCAGCAGATCGAAACCATCGGCCGCGAAAGCAGCACCGCCGGTGCCGCCGAATTGCTGGGCAAAGTCGAGACAGCCTACCTTGTCGTCGAGCAGGCACTGCGATCGCTCCAGGCAAGTGAGCGCATTGACTGATGTCCATCCCAACCGCCGTCTTGCCAGCGCCGACTTTTACCGGCAAGTCTGCCGGTGAGCCTGGTGATGACCGGCAACTCCTTCTACGACGAGGATCGGCAGGTTTGCCTTGATGCCGGCATGAATGATCACTGCAACCAGCTTGGCGCGCAACCCGAGATGCCTGGATAGGCAGGATGTTTTCATGATGAGGTAGGCAGTGAGAGGGAGAAGACGGTGAGGGAGTCTTCGCGGGCGTAGGTGAGCGAGCCGTTGTGAAGCGAGGCGATGCGTTGAGCGAGGGTAAGGCCGATGCCGAAGCCGGCCCGGTCGGCATCCTTGCGCTGGTAGA
>CAZUSF010000214.1:0-1238 GCA_964623355.1 uncultured Thiobacillus sp.
ACGCGCTGGAAGCCGACCGACTCCATCATGCCTTTCAAGGTTTCCTGGTCCGGGTGCATGCGGATCGATTCAGCCAGATAGCGGTAGCTTTCCGAATCCTTGGTCACCAGCTCGCCCATGCGCGGCAGCATCTGGAAAGAATAAAGGTCGTACAACGGCGCCAGCGGTTTCCAGACCTTGGAGAACTCAAGCACCATCAGCTTGCCACCCGGTTTCAGCACGCGGTGCATCTCCGTCAATGCCACGTCCTTGTGCGTCATGTTGCGCAGACCGAACGCGACCGTGACCAGATCGAAGTAATCGCTCGGGAAAGGCAGTTTTTCCGCATCGCACTGCGCCACCGGCAACATCAAGCCCTTGTCCAGCATACGATCGCGGCCAACGCCCAACATCGAACCGTTGATGTCGGTCAGCCAGACTTCGCCAGTCGGGCCGGCTTCCTGCGCCAGCAAACGCGAGATATCGCCCGTGCCGCCGGCGATATCGAGCACCTTGAAACCGGGGCGAATCCGCGCATGCAAGGCCAG
This sequence comes from uncultured Thiobacillus sp., assembly GCA_964623355.1. Classification (GTDB taxonomy): domain Bacteria; phylum Pseudomonadota; class Gammaproteobacteria; order Burkholderiales; family Thiobacillaceae; genus PFJX01. Next base: position 528 of record CAZUSF010000214.1, read on the forward strand.
GAAACGTTTCCAGACCCGGTGCAGACCCATCGACATCAAGTCATTCATCGCGTCGTAACGATTGGCGACGGAATGAAACACCTCGGCAACCTTGCGGGCTTTTTCTTCCTCGGCGACGGTCTTGAAGCCGAAATGGGTTTGTTTGTCAGACATGATTAATTTGGCTTGAAGCCCTCAGGAGCGCCAACGCCTTCGCCAAAGAAGTATTTCTCGGCCTGTTCCATCAAGTATTTACGATGCTGGATATCAGCCAGGTTGAGGCGGTTTTCATTGATGATCATGGTTTGCAGCTTGATCCAGCCTTGCCAGGCTTCTTTCGAAATATTCTCGAACACACGCTTGCCGAGATCGCCCGGCAACGGGGGGAAATCCATACCTTCGGCTTCGCGGCCAAGTTTTACGCACTGCACCATACGTGCCATTTTGAAGCTCCTGCTCAAGTTGAATTGAATGTTGTGGATGGTAGCCGCTGACCGCGGTTACGTCACTGCGGTTAAGTCACTCCGCTGCGAGCTGCTTGTCGATCCGCTTGGCGAACACGGTCATTTCCTTTGCTGCCTGGATGTCGCCCTTGGCTTCAGCGGCGGCGATGCCCTGGCGAAAAGTCTCACGCGCTTCCACTAACGCACCGGCATCGCTTTGCGCCTTGCCGAGCAGTTTCCACGCCGCCGAGTAACGCGGATCGAACACCAGCGCGGCTTGCAGATGCAC
>CAZUSF010000214.1:1338-4760 GCA_964623355.1 uncultured Thiobacillus sp.
GTGAGGCGGATCACATTGCCGGTATTCGGCGGGATTTCGGGTTCAACCAGGACAATTTCAAACATATGACTTGAGCAATCGATGGCAACTCGTTAATTTACGGACAAATTCAACACTGGAGACCGCATATGGCGCGGCCAGAGAAGATCCGTCTTGGCGATCTTCTGGTACAGCAAAAGCTGATTTCGCAAGAGCAACTCATGGAAGCGCTCGCGAAACAGAAGCAATCCGGACGCAAACTTGGCCGCGTACTGGTCGAGCATGGTTTCATCACCGAGGATGAAATCTCCGGCTCGATTGCACGCCAGTTGCAGATTCCCTATCTCGACTTGCGCCAGGTGCATGTCCGGCCCGAGATTGTGCGCCTTCTGCCGGAACAACTGGCTCGTCGCTTTCGCGCCATTGTGCTCGAACAACGCGAAAACCGGGTTCTGGTGGCGATGGCCGATCCGACCGACCTGTTCGCCTTCGACGAAATCATCAACCACCTGAATCGCGAAGTCGAACTGGCGGTGGCGAACGAAGGCGCGTTGCTGCAGTTCATTGACCGGGTCTATCGCCGCACCGAAGAAATCAGCGAGCTGGCGCGTAACCTGACCGACGAACTCGGCGACGATGTCATCGATTTCGGCGCCCTGGCGGCCACTCAATCGGCAGAAGAAGCGCCCGTTGTGCGGCTGTTGCAGACCCTGTTCGAAGACGCCTTGCAGGTGCACGCGTCGGACATTCATATCGAACCGCAAGAACGCAATTTGCAGATTCGCTTCCGCGTCGATGGCATGTTGTCGGTTGCCACCGAAGCCGACCGCAAGATCAGTCCGGCGCTGATTCAACGCCTGAAACTGATGGCCGACCTGGACATCGCGGAAAAACGCCTGCCGCAGGACGGCCGCTTCATCCTGCGCCTGAAGCAGCGCGCCATCGACGTGCGGATGTCGACCGTGCCGACCCAGTTCGGCGAATCGGCGGTATTGCGTCTTCTGATCGCCAGCGGCACCAGCGGACTCGCCGATCTGGCGATGACGCCGAACCATTTTGCCCGCTTCACCAAGCTGATCCACCGTCCGCACGGCCTGATCCTGGTCACCGGCCCGACCGGTTCCGGCAAGACCACCACGCTTTATGCAGCGCTGGCTGACCTGAACTCGCCGGAACGCAAGATTCTAACCGTCGAAGATCCGGTGGAATACCGCCTTCCCGGCCTGAACCAGATTCAGGTCAACGACAAGATCGACCTCACCTTCGCCCGCGCGCTGCGTGCTTTCCTGCGGCAAGACCCGGATGTCATCCTGCTGGGCGAAATGCGTGACGCGGAAACCGCGCAGATCGCGCTGCGCGCGGCGATCACCGGCCACCTCGTGTTATCCACGCTGCATACCAACGACACCCCGTCCGCCGCCGCCCGCCTGATGGACATGGGCGCCCCCGCCTATCTGCTGGCGACCAGTCTGAGCGGCATTGTGGCGCAGCGCCTGGTGCGCAAGTTGTGCACCAACTGCGCCGCGCCGGCAACGCTGGATGCCAACGAACGCGCCTGGCTGCGGCAAGCGCTCGAAGATGGCATGGAACTGCGTGACGCGCGCCAGGCCAAGGGGTGCAACCATTGCAACAACACTGGCTATCACGGCCGCCAGGGCATCTATGAATTGCTCGAAATCGACTCCGAACTCGCCAGTCTGTTGAATCGGGGCGATGTCAACGCCTTCCGCCTCACCGCCCAGCAACGCCTGATCGGCCAGACATTACGCGACGAAGCCCTGCGTCTGGTGCGCGAGGGCATCACCAGCGTAGCGGAAGCCATGCGCGTGACGCATCAGGTGGATGAATGAGGCAGCCGGTCCGTAGGTTGGGCAAAGCAAAGCGTGCCCAACATTCAGTGCCCAACATTTCACGCTCCAATGTTGGGCACGCTGCGCTTAGCCCAACCTACGAAGCACCATCTAGCTGATGCCCGCGTTCACCTATAAAGCCCGCAACCCGCGCGGTGAATTGCTCACCGGGCGCCTTGAAGGCAATTCCAGCGATGCCGTGGCGGATGAATTGATGCGCTCCGGCCTGACGCCGATAGACATCAAGGCGCTAGTCGGCAAAGTCGATGCGGGCGCCTTGTTTGGCACCTATTTCGAGGAAAAAGTCAGCGAACTTGACATCATGCTGTTCGCCCGCCAGATGGCGAGTCTGCTCAAGGCGGGGGTGCCGATTCTGCGGGCGCTGGCCTCTCTGGCCGAGTCCAGCGCACATCCGGCTTTCCAGAAACTGCTCGGCGACATCCGCGAAGGCCTCTCCGCCGGACGTGAGCTTTCCGTTTGTCTGCGCAAGCATGCAACCATCTTTCCGCCATTTTTCATCAACATGGTGCGCGTCGGCGAAGCTACCGGCCGGCTGGATGAAGTCTTCATGCGCTTGTTTCACCACCTGGAATTCGAGCGTGAAATGCGCGATCGGGTGAAGAGCGCTCTGCGCTACCCAACCTTCGTTGTCGCCGCGCTGGCGATTGCACTCGGGGTGATCAATGTCTTCGTCATTCCGGCGTTCGCCAAGGTTTACAAAAGTTCGAATGCCGATCTGCCCCTGATGACCCAGATACTGGTCGGCTTTTCGGAATGGACCCTCGCCTGGTGGCCTTTCCTGCTGGCCGGCATCGCACTCGCTTTCCTTGCCTTGCGCTGGTGGAAACGGACACCGGACGGCCGCTATACCTGGGATCGCTGGCTCCTGAAAACACCGATTGCCGGCAAGATCGTGCACAAAGCCGCCTTGGCGCGTTTCGCCAAGGGCCTGGCGATGACCTATCAGAGCGGCGTACCGATCGTGCAAGGCCTGACCAATGCCGCGGAAGTGGTCGACAACGCCTTCATCGCCAGCCGCATCGAACAAATGCGCAACGGCGTCGAACGCGGCGAATCGCTGACCCGCGCCGCCACCACGACAGCCGTATTCACGCCCGTGGTGTTGCAAATGATGGCGGTCGGCGAAGAAACCGGCGAACTCGATCGCCTGTTGCTCGAAATCGGCGAATTACAGCAGCGCGAAGTTGAATACGAAATCCGCACCCTGTCCGAACAGGTCGAACCCATCCTGATCGCCGGCCTCGGCATCATCGTGCTGGTGGTTGCCCTTGGCGTCTTCCTGCCAGTGTGGGACCTGGGTTCCACGATGACGAAACGTTAATGGTTTGCAAAAAACAAGCTCAAAACCTCAAGTTCTTAGCCGTAACGCCGTAAAACCCATGCAATCAGGAATGATTTCACTTTCCCCACAGGAGATCGCCATGCAACAACAGAAAGTATCCGCGCTTCGCCCGATACGCCCGCTGGAAGCGGGCTTCACCATGATTGAACTGATCATGGTCATCGTGATTCTCGGCATCCTTGCCGCAGTTGCGCTGCCGCGGTTTTATGATCTGCAGACGGATGCGCGTG
>CAZUSF010000215.1:0-4745 GCA_964623355.1 uncultured Thiobacillus sp.
ACGGACCCCTGTTCCATGCTGATCGCAGTCGCCAAATCCTGGCTTGAAGTTTTGCCGCGCCGGTTGAGCGCATTTTTCCTGCTGGTTCTGTTGCTCACGCCTTTGTTCGGCGCGACCCCGGTCGCCGTTGCGAGCGAAGTTCGCATCGGTGTGCTGGCTTTGCGCGGGGCGGATAAGGCGGTGCAGAGCTGGTCGGCGACGGCTGATTATCTGGCGCGCAAGTTGCCCGGCCAGACCTTCCGCATCGTGCCGCTCGGGTTTGATGAAATTCATCTGGCGGTACGCCAGCGCAGTGTCGATTTCGTCCTCGCCAACCCCAGTTTTTACGTCGAACTTGAGTCTCTGTATGGCGTTAGTCCGGTAGTGACCATGCGCAGCAAGCACAATGGCGGGCCGGGATTCAGCCAGTTTGGCGGTGTCATTTTCACCCGCGCCGACAGTCCTGAAATTCGCCAATTTGAAGATTTGAAGGGCAAGGTGTTCGCTGCGGTGGATAAGGATTCATTTGGCGGTTGGCATGCTGGCTGGCATGAATTACTGCGCCAGGGGATCAAGCCGGAAGCGGATTTCAAAGCGTTGAACTTTGCTGGTACGCACGATGCCGTCGTCTATGCCGTGCGCGATGGCAAAGCCGATGCCGGCACGGTTCGCACCGAGACGCTGGAGAAGATGGCGGCGGAAGGGGCGATCAAGCTGACCGATTATTACGTGCTGGGTGAACGTCGGCAGGATGACTTTCCGTTGCTGTTGAGCACCAAACTTTATCCGGAGTGGCCGCTGGCCAAGTTGAAGGGCGTCGCGGACGCGGTGGCGGTGCAGGTGGCGGTGGCGCTGATGCAGATGCCGTCCGACGACCCCGCCGCAGTGGCCGGCCAGATCATGGGCTGGAGCTTGCCGCTGAATTACCAGGCGGTGCATGAAACCTTGCGCACCCTGCGCATTGGCCCCTATGCGCATGAAGGCAAGCTGACGCTGGACGATTTGATGGCCCAATATGGGCTTTGGATCATCCTCGCGCTGCTGTTCCTGCTACTGGCGATGATCGTTGCGATCTATGTCAGCCGGATCAATCGTCGTTTGCGCCAGCATCAGCGTGAACTGAGTTCGCTCAACACGGATCTGGAAGCCCGCGTCCGTGAGCGTACCGACCGGGTCGAAACACTGCTCGACCGCGAGCGTTATCTGCGCGGCATTCTGGCCATGGTGGCCGACGTCAACGAGATTCTGATTACCACCAGCAGCCAAGATGAAATGCTCAAAGCCTGTTGCGATCGACTGGTGGCGAACCCGGATTACCACTTCGCCTGGATCAGCCTGTTGCGTGACGGTGAACTTGAAGTGGTCACCAAGTCCTATGGCCATGCCGATCTCGCGCGCAAGTTGCACTATTGCCAGGGCGAGGGCCCGGTTACCCTGGCGCTGAATGAAAACCGAACCATCACCTGGCATGGCAGCGCGATCGACCCGATTTTGATCGAAGCCGGCATTTCTTCGGTGACCTCGCTGCCCTTGCGCCGGGATGCGTTTGCGCAGCCTTTCGGCGTGCTTTGCGTGCTGACCACCCGTGTCGATGGTTTTGATGCGGAAGAGGTGGCGATGCTGGAACAACTCGCCGGCGACATCGGTTTCGCCATCCAGTCGTATCGGCATCAGGCGGAAACCGTGCGGCTGCAACTGGAGCGCATCGGCAACTACGAAGACACCATTCTTTCAATGGTGGAGATGATCGAAAAGCGCGACACCTATACCGCCGGCCATACCCGGCGCGTGGCGAAATACTGTGAATTGATTGCTACCCATCTCGGCTACGGCAAGGAGGAGGTGGACCGGTTGAAAGGCGCGGCGATCCTGCATGACATCGGCAAGATCGCGATTCCCGATGCCGTCCTGCTCAAGCCGGGCAGCCTGACCAGCCTGGAATACGACCTGATCAAGCAGCACGTTGAAGTGGGCTACGAAGCCTTGTCGCGCATCGAGATGTACCGCGAACTGGCGGAAATCATGCGGCATCACCACGAACGCCACGACGGTCGCGGTTACCCCAGCGGCCTCAAAGGCGACGCGATCCCGCGTCTGTCGCGGATCATGGCGGTTGCCGATGCGTTCGACGCGATGACCACCAACCGCATCTACAAGCCGCGCAAGACCGTCGCGGAAGCGCTGGGCGATCTGCATAGTCTGGCCGGCAGCGAGTTCGACCCGGAAATCGTCGCCGCCGCCGTGTTGTGCCTGGGCAGTGTCCAGCCGCCGCCGCTGGCCGATCAGTTGCCGAAAACGCAGCTGGAAAAACAGCGTTTCGCCTACTTCTTCAACGATCACCTGACCGGTTTGCACAACGCCGAATATTTGCGTTTCATCAGCAAGAGCGGCCTCGATAGCGGTTATGGCTGGGCCGGCATGGTCATGCTGCAACACTTCTCGCGCTACAACGACAGAATGGGCTGGGCAGCCGGCAACCAATTGCTGGCTGGATTCGCCCTGCACCTGACGGCGACCTATCCCAGCGCAGTCATCAGCCGGGTGATGGGCGACGATTTCGTTCTGCTTGCCGTCACGCCGCTGGTGATCGATGTCGCGCAATTGAAGTCCGGCTCGCCGCTGCGCGATACCGAGATTGAAGTCGAACTGAAGGTGATCGACCTCGCCCCGGAACGGCTGGAAGGGCTGTTGCGCATGATCTGATCGGTGATCGGCTGGATGATCGGCTTGAAGTTCTGTAATCCGGCTCGGATAAGATGCGTTCTTTGCCGATTCTCCCGATGAAAGTTCCACCATGCGCCTTGCCCTGTTCGACCTCGACAACACCCTGCTCGCCGGCGATTCCGATTTTGAATGGGCGCAATATCTGATCGAACAGGGCGTGCTCGACCGCGAAGTCTATGAAGCCCGCAACCAGACTTTCTACGACCAGTACAAAGCCGGCACGCTGGATATTTTCGAGTTCCTCGACTTTCAATTGAAGCCGCTGTCGCGCCATCCGCGTTCGCAACTCGACGCCTGGCATGCCGACTTCATGGCGCGCAAGATCATCCCGATGGTCGCCGCCGGCACCCCGGCGCTACTGGACAAACATCGCGACGATGTTTGCGTCATCGTCACCGCCACCAACAGCTTCGTCACCGCCCCGATCGCCGCGCATCTTGGCGTGCCCTTTCTGATCGCCACCGAAGCGGAACAATTTGACGGCGAATTCACCGGCCGCCCGTTCGGTCTGCCCTCGTTCAAGGAAGGCAAAGTCCGCCGCCTGAATGAATGGCTGGCAGCGCGCGGTAAAAGCTGGGCCGATGTCAGCGAAAGCTGGTTCTACAGCGATTCGTTGAATGACCTGCCGCTGCTGGAAATCGTGCATCACCCGGTTGCCGTCGACCCGGATGCCACCTTGAAAGCCTGCGCCGAACAACGCGGCTGGCCGGTGCTCAGCCTGCGCTGAAACTGAAGCTGCGGCCGCAATGCCGGCGGCGCTGGCTAAATTTGGGGAAGTTTCTTCGAGCTTGTCGAAGCGAGAGGGATTCGAACCCATCACAGCAATCCTGCTCGCCATCCTCTCGACCTGATGCGCGTTGATGCGCGATACCTTACAGAATACACTCAGGCATGATTAAGACGTTCAGGCACAAAGGACTTGAAGCTTTCTTTCGAGAAGGCAGCAAGAAAGGCATACAGCCACACCATGCCGCCAAGTTGCAGATTCAGCTTGCCACCTTGGACAACGCTACCGGGCCGGATGATATGAACGCGCCAAATTGGCGGTTACATGCCCTTTCTGGCGACTTGGCTGGGCATTGGTCGATTTGGGTGAACGGCAATTGGCGACTGACTTTCTACTTCGTCGGCAAGGATGCGGAGTTGGTCGATTATCAGGATTACCACTGAGGCACGAATATGAGCAGGATGCACAACCCACCCCACCCCGGCGCTGTACTGCGCGAATGGCTACCCGAGGGCATGACTATTACCGATGCCGCCGCCGCGCTGCACGTCGCCCGCGTCACCCTGAGCAAGATAGTGAACGGCAGTGCCGGCATTTCTGCCGACATGGCGCTTCGTCTCGCGCAATGGCTGGGCACGTCGCCTGATATGTGGCTGGGGCTGCAAACTCAGTACGACTTGTGGCAGGCGGAGCAGCGCAAGCGCCCAGCAATTGAGCCGATGCGGAAGGCTGCTTGATGCGCCTTAAATCCTCACGCCCACAGGATGAAACGATGATCGAACTACTGCGTGAAGATGCCGCCTTCGCTGATGAATAGCTTGTCGCCAGCCTGGAAGCGATAGACGAACCCACCCTTGCCGCGCCGGAGTGAGTGGGTATTCTCAAGCCCGACCGCCTCATCCGGTCGAATCGAGGAACCAAGGGCCGCGCATAACCGCGCCATTCTCTCCGCTGGCCTGCCGCACCTGTCAATTCATGGCCTGCGCCGTTCATTCGGAACCCTGGCGGAATGGACTGAGGCGCCCGTGGGCGTGGTGGCTCAAATCATGGGGCACAAGCCAAGCGCCATTGCAGAGAAGCATTACCGCCGCCGCCCGCTCGACCTGTTGCGCGCCTGGCATGAAAAGATTGAAGCGTGGATTCTCGAACAGGCCGGCATCGAACAACCGAAGGAAGAAAAGGCCGGCTTGCGCTTGGTAAAAGCCTGACTATCAATATGAACGCAACTTGCGTATATTTATCCCATGAAATCTTTGTTCGTTGAACTGCCCGCTTTCACCCGTCACCGCTCGGATTACTTGAATGACGAAGGTTT
>CAZUSF010000216.1:0-223 GCA_964623355.1 uncultured Thiobacillus sp.
TAACTTTGCGACACAAATCTATGTATTTACCCCAGCCAAATCGAACACATGCCGAGCGGTTCGCTCCTACATACGTGCGGCGCAGCGGGTAACCGCTGGCCCTATCGCGCCCCCCATTTCATTGCGCACTCTCTCGTGTCGCCCAACGTCATGTCGACAGCATAAACATGTTTCATTCGACGCAAGGCGCTGCGTTTTTCCGCTCTACCCGAGCCTGCGTGAC
>CAZUSF010000216.1:233-2409 GCA_964623355.1 uncultured Thiobacillus sp.
CCGGAAAAGTTGTAATAGGTGCGATGGAGGATTTTGAAGCGGCGCATCGTTGGTGAACTCCCTCAATTTCAGTAGTACCTCCTCGCGGCGGCACCCATAAAGATGACTCATTTTCGGATAAACAGGGATGTTTCATTCGACGAAAGGCGCTGAGATTTCCCGCTTGCTGGCGTGAACAGCAAAGCAGCAGCGATGAGCACCAGAAGACCCGTCACCAAAGCGTAGGGCCGCCCGGTTGCAGCCGTGGGGACAATCGCGAGAATGCCTGCCCAGGCATTCAGCGAAGTGTGAAGCACGAGAGCTGGGAGAACGCTTCCCTGCGTTCGTTCGAACAGCCATCCGAACAGGACAGAGCCGGCCAGAATATTGAGCATGAAGACCGGTATCGCCATCTGCGATTGCGCAGTGTCGGCCATGTAGAACAACGGCAGATGCCACACTCCCCAGACAACGCCGATAACCAGGCTCGCTGCGCGCCAATTCAGTTTGGCGGTGATCGCAGGCATCAGGTAGCCGCGCCAGCCGAACTCCTCGCCGAGCGGACCGCCGATCAGCAGCACCAGCCCGAAATTCGCGATTGCCAGGGGGATGTGCCCGGATGCGGGCAATGCGGGAAATTCCCCAGCCAAGGTGGCGTGCACTGCGAGCGCGCACAGCATCAATGCCGGTGGCGCAAGAAAGGCCAACACGAACCAGCGCCAACCCACGTGCCAGTTCAGGCAGCGTCTGGCCCAGTCGCGCAGGCCTGCGCGACGGCTGAAGAATGCAACAACAGCAATGCCGGCAAGGCTTGGCCCAAAGCCTGCCAAGATCATCAGAGCCACATTCAGCAAAGGTGAATGCGCTTTAAACTGCGTCGCGGCAAATCCCACACCCCATGCCCAGACGAACGCCAGCGCGAAAAAGACGAAGATGGCGTGCTTCGATCGCGTTTTGGCCTGCAGGGCTGAACTGCTGTCTTGGGTTTCAGCGAGCGTGCTGGTGTCTCTCACACGGCTGCCCGTCTGTCTGCTGATTCAGCCCGCACAGGGCGGAAAAGCGCTGCGCTTTCCGCCGCCTACCGTCGATGGCGGCCCGATGCGCAGCGTATGTGTGGCGGTATGCACTTCGCGCAGGAAGAGCACGATGCCGCTGCTCAGCGCCATCATCGAAAGGACAAACAACGCGCCGACGACCCAGCGCAGGTTGCTGCCGAGCAACGCATCCAGGAACAGTGCGGCGATCAGCGCACATACCAAAAGTGCCGAAAGCGCCACGAAATTGATTGCCCAACTGGTGAAGCCGGCGCGGCGGGAAAGGTTGTCGAATTCCAGTCCAGCGTTGGCCCTGTCGCGCTCGCTCATTGAATCCCAGCGGTTTTCTACAACGCGCGATCGGTCGATGATGCGCGCCAGCCGATTCGCCATCACCGATAGCAGCGAACCAATGCCGGTGAGCAGAAACACTGGCGCAATGGCCAGTTGGATGACATGTGCAATGGTGCTGACATCCTGGTCCGTGATCATCAGACTTCTCCTTCAAGGAAACGCTGATCGATTCAGCGCCTCCCTTGTAGCGCGTATTCAGGTAATTTTTATCCGCTGACGAGGCGGGCGAACGACGCCCTTTACTGCTGAGTCAGCAGATGTTCCGGGCTGGCCCGGTCTTTGTGCACGTTGCTCTCCTCGGCTTTGTTTTGCATCAGGATGCTTCTGGCCATATCGACCTCCTGACTGGTGCCATGGGCGACGAGGATAAATTTGCTGGTCTTGATCGCGGTTTCGTAGCGAAGAACGCTGTCATGCGGAATCCCGATGCTGGACAGGGCGCCGCCCAGCGCGGTGAGGCCGCCAGTGATGACGGCGGCTTCAAGTATGCCGATGATCCAACTGACCAGGGGGCCGGCGACCATGACCGGGCCCAGCCCCGGAATGATGAAGAAGGCCGAGCCGAACAGCATCCCCCAGATCGAGCCCCAGAACAGGCCGTATTTCCCCCACACCGCCATACGATCACCGGTGTTGTAGTAACCGATGAAGGTTTCTTCGGTGTGATAGTCCTTTCCCAGCACCGACAGGTTCTTCATGTTGTAGCCGGATTTCACCAGCGCCTTGACCGCATTTTCCGCATCGTCATGGGTGCGAAAAATACCCACGGCCGAACATAATTTGTCAGGCATCAACCTTCTCCATCGTTT
>CAZUSF010000216.1:2509-4740 GCA_964623355.1 uncultured Thiobacillus sp.
GGTTACGTCCCAACCAATTCCGATCAAATCCAAGCAGGCCGTAAACATGCTGCGAGCCAGCTTCTCGGTGTGCCCGCAGAATGAACGAGATCATGATTTGCTGCGGAAGGCGAAAACCAACGACAGGATGAAGATTCGTGGCAAGGTTCAGGATGTCGCGCTCAGGACGGTGGTTTTGATTAAGCCGGCGGTGCTGATAACAAAAAAGTGAAGAGATAAAGAATTGAAAAGCCTCATGCAATCCGTTGTGTTGTGGACTTTCAGACGTGTCGTCTGGTTGTTTGTCATCGTTGCAATATTGGCTGTGGCGCAATTCATCCAAAAAGAATTCCAGGAGTTTGCAGCAGTGACCTCCGCACTGCCAAAACTGCAACTCGGCAAGACCGAACTCAAAACCTTCATGGGCACGAAGGAAAAGGAGCTGACTGAACGAGTATTGAGCCTTAAAGCCGCATCATCCGACGAATTAAAAAAACGGTTAGATACGGTTGAAAAAGAAATTCAGGAGAGAACATCTAAACAAAAATCAAACGCCGAACATCTGCGAGCACTCCTGTCGGGTGACAGATTTATCGATGTTTTCAAGGGTGATATTGAGCTCCAACTTCTACATCAAGAGCGGGATTACCTCCAGCATCTACATTCAGTTGTCACTAACAAACAGATTTGGCAAGTCGGGCAGCCGAAACTCGAAGGACTCAGGCAGGCGCATGCGGCGGCTTATCAAGCACTCCAAAATAATCAGTTTGAGCAAAGCAAGCTAAAGCGCGAGCACCCCATCAAAGTCAGAATTTTCGGATTTAAAGAATACTTACGACTTGAAGCGCTGAAGAGAGATCATCAATATCTGATCGACAAGAACAAACGAGCGCACGAAGGCTATCAACGTCTGCACTCCTATTTAGAGCACATCAAAAAGCTTATCGAGTTACGGAAATTTGAAATCTCACGAGCTCCAGTTGAGGCTGTGCTGCAACCGTTGCATTTCAAAATCGCAGAACTTGACAAGAAATACCGGAATAACTGGGTGAGCAAATTCACCCAATCAATTTTTCAAGTGCTCCCCACCGCCTTGGCAGTTCTTTTGTCGCTCATTCTGGCGCCAATCGCAATCAAGGCGATTTTTTACTTCGTCATCGCTCCAGCGGCATCGGGTCGAACGGCGATTTGCCTATTGCCAGAGGCTTCAGGGGAAATTGATGGAACAACCAGCGATAAAGATAGTGACACTTCGCGGCTTCATGTCTCCGCCGTTTCTCAAGCGCTCTCCGTTGACGAAGCGCACGAACTGCTAGTTCATCCGGAATATCTTCAGAGTTCATCTCACAAGGGTGTGAAAGACACAAAGTGGCTGCTGGATTGGGAATATCCAATGAGCAGCTTGGCATCTGGCATGGTTGCCTTAACCCGCATTCGCGCAACATCTGATGAGTCATTTGTGATTTCTGCCACAAAAGACCCATTCAGTGAGATCGGCGTAATTTCCTTACCAGATGGATCGGCCATCGTTCTCCAACCACATAATTTGGTTGGAATCGTCCAACGTAGGGATCACCCCATCGCCATCACGCGCCACTGGCGATTGGGCAGTCTGAATGCTTGGCTGACCCTACAACTCCGCTACTTGGTATTTCATGGCCCAGCGAAGCTAATCGTCAAAGGATGTCGAGGGATCAGGGTCGAGCAAGCTGGGAATGGTCAAGCCATCAATCAGGCCGCAACTATCGGATTTAGTGCAAATCTTGCCTATTCAACAACGCGTTGTGAAACCTTTGCGCCTTACCTGATGGGCAAGCAAGAACTTTTCAATGACAAATTCACAGGAGGCCCGGGCTTTTATGTCTATGAAGAAATGCCGCATTTTGGCAAGAAAACCGGCATCACTGGTCGTGGCCTAGAGGGCATAACCGATTCTTTCTTGAAGGTCTTCGGAATATGACTTTTTACCAATCAAATGGGTCTGGTTCGCAATACCTAACCTGGCGAAGTCGAAGTGGAAGTCGAGTTTCGCGAATCGGCCTGCTGTTTTGAAGACAAGGCGCCGGGTCTTGGCATTGCCTTCATCACCAAGGTGCATCGCGTTACTGCCGTTGTTGCGTCGGAGCCGAGCATAGGAAGCACATAGGGTGGATGAGCCGGCGGCCTCTTGCCGGCGTTATCCGCCGCATGGCAAACGTCCGGCGGAAGGCGCGAGGCGGAAGACACGATAGAGCCGCTTTTCCGCCCTACTC
>CAZUSF010000217.1:0-4739 GCA_964623355.1 uncultured Thiobacillus sp.
ATCGCGAATAGCGCCCTGTTGGTGGGCGACGCTGCCGGGCTGGCTTATCCGCAAAGCGGTGAAGGCATCTTGCCGGCAGTGGAATCCGGCCTGTTTGCGGCGGAAACCATACTCGCGGCAAAGGGCGACTTCAGCGTGGAGCAACTGGCGCCTTATCTGACACGCCTGCAAAACCAGTTCGGAGGTTGCACAACGGCAAATCTATCGCTTGCCAGTATTTTTCCAACCTGGCTGGGTGGTCCCATTCTGCTTGGCCTGTTCAGATCACCAGGATTTGTGCGTCGCGTCTTGCTGGATCAAGGCTTTCTCCACAACCAACGGCTTGCGAGCCTGTGAATTCCAGCCGATGAACGCCAACCAAAAAGTTCTGGTGATCGAGATCTGGTCATTGCGGTCCAAGGCAAGACTCACTCGCAACCGATGCAGTCGCGGCCACAACATGAAAATCCATTACCCCAGTGTTGATGAAGCCCTCGCCCGCCTGCACAGCAAGTGCGAGGGACTGAGCGCGGCGGAAGCGGCGCGGTGACTGCAGGAATATGTTGAGAAACACATTGAGCGGCTGGCGTGCGTACCGTTATGGCGGTGTTTGCTGGCCTCGTTGGAAGCTTTGCTTACGCAGCAAGCCACCGAGTTGCACAAGGGAATCCGCGCTCGACTGCCCATGACTCAGTTGATGTCGGGCGATATCCTGCAGGCGCGCAACATCCTGCTTGCTGGCAGCGGAATCATGGCCGGGGAAGCGCACGCGGTGGTGTTCGCCACCGGACGCCATAACGAGTTCGGCAAAATTGTCCGCCTATCGCTACTGGATTAGGGTTGAAAATGGCTATGGCGGGGATTCAACCAGCCGCGCCGGCTTGAAAATAGACAAAATTGATCGGAGAAATATCATGTACAAGAAAATCCTGGTGCCCATTGATGGCAGCGATTTATCGAATGGCGCAGTCAAGCAAGCCTGTCTTTTTGCCAAGGCAACCGACGCAAAACTTGTTTTCTATTACGCCAAGCCAGCCTACCAGCCCGACATTATTGCCGGCGATATCGGCTTTGGCGTGGTAAGCATGGATGTCAAGAACATCAATTCAATCAAGCGGCATGCCGCCGAAATACTCAGCCAGGCAAGCCAGATGGCGGATGTTTACCAAGTCAGCCATGAGAAGTTGACGAATGAATATATGGCCCCTTATGAAGGCATCATCGCCGCCGCCGACAGCAAGAACTGCGATCTGATTTTCATGGCTTCGCATGGCAGACACGGCGTCAGCGCGCTGCTGCTCGGTTCTGAAACCCAGAAAGTGCTGACCCACTGCAAGATTCCGGTGCTGGTTTATCGCTGAAGCGCAGCCTGCTCGCCGCGCTGTAAGAACGGTCATTGGCGATGCATGCGGGCGCCAATGATTTCAAGCGCTACGCCGACAACAAGCAACGCGACGCCAACCCAGACATCGTCCGGCGCCAGAAAAATGAACACGCCCCCCGCCACCAGCAAGGAGAGAGATATCGCGCGCCGCGATTTCGTATTTCGGATCGTCTTTTGAATCATATGACCTCCTGTTATCTGTTATGTGTCTACTCGAATGCGTAGCGCACACCCAGCGTCAACGCATTCGCGCCGCCGTCGTTGCCAAACAAGCCATAGGCGGTAGATCGGTGATGTAGGCGCAGCATCGCTTGCCAATCACTTTTTGGCGGCCCCAGTGTCAGTTCAAGATGCCAATAGGCCATCAATCGATCGCTTGCGCCTTTGATTGAAACCTCAACCGATGGCAATTCCGTCGCATACGAGACGCCGAGGCCAAATGCGACGCTGGAATTGAGCCGGCTTGACCACGGCAAGCGGTGCCAGCGATAGGCGGCAAGCAGGTTGAATTCGTTGTGGTCCTGGAGGCCGGAATGCTGCGCAATCTGAGCCTCGATCTCATACGAAGAACGCAAATCAGCGGCGCGATGAATGGTGTGACTGAGCGCAAACACCGCAATGTCGGAGTCGATAAAATCGGTGCCCGGCCCGAACGATTCAAACCAATGATCGTGGCTCAGCCTGCCGGCATAAATCAGCAAGGCATTGTCCTTTTGCGCCGCATCGGGTTTGTCGGCGCGGCAATCACTTGGACTCGACAGCAGGGCAAATAAACCGGCAAGCATCAGTCCGGTTGTGAAACCTCGCGGCCAGCGTGCAAGAAGCGATGTCATGACTCACCTCGGCCAATAGATGCCGGCTCCGCCACCAGCGGCACAAACATCACCGGCAGTACGTTACGGGTGTCGATCAGGCCTCGCGCATCTTTGCTCACCAGCATTAACGACTGTCCGCCGAGATAGCCGCCGACGGGAATCACCAGTTTGCCGCCCGGCTTGAGTTGCTCGATCAAGGCGGCGGGAATGCGCTCGGCCGCGGCAGTGACCAGAATCGCGTCATACGGCGCATGTTCCGGCCAGCCAAAATGGCCATTGCCGGCCATAACCTCGATATTCAGGTAACCCAGTCGGTGCAGTCGCTCACGCGCTTGCGTAGCAAGTTTGTCGATGATTTCAACCGAATAAACCTGCTTCACCAACTGCCCCAGAATGGCCGCCTGATAACCCGAGCCAGTGCCGACCTCAAGCACCACGGCATCGGCATTCGGCTGAATCAGATCGGTCATCAAAGCGACGATATAGGGCTGCGAAATGGTCTGCCCATGACCGATCGGCAGCGGCTGATTGAAATACGCATTCGACAGTAGTTCAGTTGGCACAAACAGGTGCCGCGGCACCTCGCGCAGGGCTTGCATGACACGCTTATTCGGCAGCGTGCAGCCGGTATAGATTGCGGTTTCCCGGTAATCGTCCTGTATCTGGTCAAGCAGCGAATCGACTTCCCAGTCCAGATGAACGCTCATTGAATTGCCTCGCATTTATCCTGCTCGATTTGTTTATAGGCCGCCCGGTTGACCCTGCATGCATGCCAGCCAGACTGCCCGGGTGTTGCTATAAATGAAATGAGCTTGTGCATCGGAACACCGGCGCGCCCGACAGGGTGAAACGGAAAACATGAGGAGGTAGCATGACCCCGATCCCCGCACTTCTCGGCAGTGAAGCCGAATTTCTGCTCGACCACGTCTGCAACACTTTTCCCAAGTCCACCTTGCATCTGCCGGGGCCGGATTTCATCGACCGGGTGGTTGCCGCAAGTGATCGCACGCCGGGTACGCTGCGTAACTTCCAGCACATCTTCAACACTGGCCGCCTCAGCGGCACCGGCTATTTGTCCATCCTGCCGGTGGATCAGGGCGTGGAGCATTCTGGTGGCGCGTCTTTCGCGCCGAATCCCGCCTATTTCGATCCGGAAAATATCGTTCGCCTGGCGATTGAAGGCGGTTGCAACGCGGTGGCCTCGACGCTTGGCGTGCTCGGCTCGGTGGCGCGCAAATATGCGCACAAAATTCCCTTCCTGGTGAAGCTGAACCACAACGAAATGCTGACTTATCCCACTCTGCACGATCAGACCCTGTTCACCGACGTACAGAAAGCATTCGACCTGGGCGCGGTGGCGGTTGGCGCGACGGTGTACTTTGGTTCGCCGGAATCGCGGCGTCAGATCTGGGAGGTTTCGCAAGCCTTCTCCCACGCCCATCGCCTCGGCATGGTCACCTTCCTGTGGGCCTATTTGCGCAACGCCGGGTTCAAGAAGGATGGCGTCGATTACCACGAAGCCGCCGATCTGACCGGCCAGGCAAATCATCTTGCGGTGACCCTCGAAGCCGATATCGTCAAACAGAAGCAAGCCACCTGTAACGGCGGCTACAGCGCGATCAATTTCGGCAAAACGCATGCCAAGGTCTATTCCGAACTGACCTCGCCGCATCCAATCGATCTGGTGCGTTATCAGGTCGCCAATTGCTACATGGGCCGCGCCGGCATGATCAATTCCGGCGGTGCGTCGGGAGAAAACGACCTCGCCCAGGCCGTCCGCACAGCGGTGATCAATAAACGCGCCGGCGGCATGGGACTGATTTCCGGCCGCAAGGCCTTTCAGCGTCCGATGCCGGAAGGCATTGAATTGCTCAACGCGATTCAGGATGTTTACCTGTCGCCCGAAGTCAGCATTGCCTGATTCGAATCGACCAAAATGAGGAGTCGAAACATGGTGCAGCCAGTAGATGAAAGGCGGATGAGTCAGCGGGTTCCGATGACCATCGGCATGCAGGTTTATGCCTACGGCATGCTGATTGCGAGCGGCCAAACGGTGGAGATGAGCGAGCACGGCATGCTGATTCGGATTGAGCGAGATTGTTCAGAAGACGGGCTCGATCCGGGCAAGCATCTCGACGTCATGCTGGAAGCTGCTGATGATTTTACCGAACGCTGGATGCCAATCCGGGTCGTGCGCAAATGGACGTATGGCATCGCGGCCCAGTTCGTCGGCGTCGAACCATTAGCCATTCGGCCGCACTGAAGCAGGACTCATTGCGGAAACGATGTTTTTCAGACTGAACTCATTTTTAACTGTCAGTTGAATACAACTGATTGATTTCCTGTTCCGCCATCAACCAATCCTCCTTCTCGTACCCCACTTCAAAACGACGCTTCTCAGCGCGGAAGTAGGCCGCCTGCGCGATCATCTGCTCGATTTCCTCGCGACTCGGCCTAGCCTGTTTGCTATCCAAAAGCTGCATTGGCTCAGGATTCGCAATTGCTTTGGATTTTTTTGCTTTTGTCGCTGAAACTTTTTTGGCCGTGGATTTGGTAATGGC
>CAZUSF010000218.1:0-4734 GCA_964623355.1 uncultured Thiobacillus sp.
CTGCCAAGTAGATAAGCCAGATACCAGCGAACTTCCGGATCGCTTCGATAGGGCGCGAAACTGCGTCCGCGCAGCACCATGAAGTGCGTGGCGAAATTCATGCCGGCAAGCAGTGCGAAGACGACAGTGATGATCTCCAGCGGTAAGGATTTGAAATAGCCGAAACTTGCGTCATGCGAGGAAAAACCGCCCAGGCCCATCACCGAAAATGCGTGAACCAGGGCGTCAGCCGGTGTCATGCCGAACAACCAGTAGAGTCCGATCAGAATCACGGTGAGCTGGATGTAAACCTTCCACAAGCCTTTGGCGGTTTCCGCCATGCGCGGAGTGAGTTTGTCCTCTTTCATCGGACCCGGTGTTTCCGCTTTGTATATCTGGCGACCGCCGACACCGAGCAACGGCAATACCGCCACCACCAGCACGATGACGCCAAGACCGCCTAGCCAGTGCAACTGGCCGCGCCAGATATTGATCGACGGCGGCAAACCGTCGAGGCCGGACAGCACCGTCGCGCCGGTGGTGGTGAGGCCGGATGTGGTCTCGAAATAGGCGTCGGTGAAACTCAGGTCCGGCATGAAAAGCATCAATGGCAGCGCCGCGAACAGCGGCGTCAGTAGCCAGGTCAGCACCACCAGCAGGATGCCGTCACGCGCTTTCAGTTCGCGCTTCCAGTGACGCCCGAGCAACCAGAGCGTGACGCCGCAGCCCAGTGTGATCAGCACCGCCGCGTCATAGGCGCGTTGCGCCGCATCGTCCGACCATTCCGAGATGATCAGCGGCAGCAGCATCGACAGGCCGAAGACGCCGATAATCATGCCCAGCACATGCAGGATCGGGAACAGTCGGTCGATCAAGCGAGACCGTAATGTCATGGTTTTATTTGCGCCAGAACGCGGGCGTCAGTACAACCAATAGAGTGAACAATTCCAGCCGGCCGAGCAGCATGGCAAAAGTACAGACCGAAGTCTGGAAATCGTTGAACACGGCATAGGTGCTGGCCGGCCCGACCTGGCCGAGGCCGGGGCCGGTGTTGTTGATGCAGGCGACGATGGCGGAGAAGGAAGTCAGCACGTCGAGCCCGGTGAAAGACAACACGAACGACAGCGATACGATGGAGGCGACGTAGATGAACAGAAAGGCCAGAACCGCGTAGACGATCTTGTTGGGCACTATGTTGGCGCCCAGTCGCAGCGGTATCTCGGCGTGAGGGTGGATAAGTTTATTCAATTCGCGGTAGACCTGCTTGTACAGCAGGATGGCGCGCATCATCTTGATGCCACCGCCGGTGGAACCGGCGCTGGTGGAGAAACTGCACAGAAACAACATCCATAGTCCGGCGAAAAACGGCCACTGGCCGTAATCGGTAGTGGCGAAGCCGAGCGTGGTGGCGACGGAAATGGTGTTGAACACGGCGTAGCGCAAGGCGGTGGGGAAATCGAGGTAAACATCGCGCTGCCACAACAGCAACGCGAGGACCAGGCCGCTGATCAGCACAAAGCCGAGAAACCAGCGTATCTCCGGATCACGCGCATACACGCTCAGCGTGTGTCCGCGCAAATAGGCAAAGTGGGTGGCAAAGTTGATGCCGGCGATGAGGGCGAAGACGCCGACGGCGATCTCGATCGGCAGCGAGTTGAAGTAGCCCAGACTGGCGTCATGCGAGGAAAAACCGCCCAGGCCCATCACCGAAAAACCATGCACCACGGCATCAAAGAACGACATGCCGAGTGCCCATAACACGCTGATGCAGATCGCCGTCAGAATCACGTAAACGACCCAAAGCCCTTTCGCGGTTTCCGCCATGCGCGGCGTCAATTTATGGTCCTTCATCGGCGTTGGCGTTTCCGCTTTGAACATTTGTCGACCACCAACACCCAACAGCGGCAACACCGCAGTCACCAGCACGATGACACCGAGGCCGCCGATCCAGTGCAGTTGGGCGCGCCAGAGGTTGATTGAATTGGGCAGGTCATCAAGCCCGGACAAAACCGTAGCGCCGGTGGCGGTGAGGCCGGACATGGCTTCGAAATAGGCGTCGGCCAGTGATAGTTCAGGCATGTAAAAAATCAAAGGCAGCGCGGCGAAGACGGGTAACACGGTCCAGGTCAGCACCACCAGCAGAATGCCGTCACGAATTTTCAGTTCGCGCCGCCAATGGCGGCCGATCAGCCAAAGCAGCAAGCCGCTGCCGATGGTAATCAAAGCCGCTTCGTCATAAGCGGTCTGGGCGCCATCGACGGTGATTTCAGCCAGCAGCAGCGGCACCAGCATGGAGAAGCCGAACACCAGCACAATGCTGCCGAGTACATGCAGGATGGGAAATACGTTGCGCAGCATGGGTTTTATCTGGCGGAATCAGAAGAAACCGAGGCCGACCTGGAACAGCTTTTCCACTTTTGAAATCAGCCGTTTGTTCGGTATGAACAGGATCAAGTGGTCATCCGTCTCGATGCTGCTGTCATGGTGGGCGATGATGACTTTATCGCCGCGCAGGATGGCGCCGATGGAAACCCCTTCCGGCAGGTCGATTTCCTCGATCCGACGGCCGACCAGCTTGGACGACTTGGCATCGCCATGCACCACGGCTTCCAACGCTTCCGCCGCGCCGCGCCGCAGCGAGTGCACCACCGCCATATGGCCGCGCCGGATGTGGGTCAGCAACGGTCCGATGGTGGCTTGCGCCGGTGATAGTGCGATGTCGATCTCGCCGCCTTGCAGCAGATCGACATAGGTCGAGCGGTTGATCAGCGCGATCACCTTCTTGGCGCCGAGTCGTTTCGCCAGCAACGACGACATGATGTTGTCCTCGTCGTCATTGGTCAGCGCGCAGAACACATCCATGTCTTCAATGTTTTCTTCCAGCAACAGGTCTTCATCGGTGGCATCACCGGTAAGCACCAGCGTGTTGTGCAGCGTGCTGGCCAGGTGTTGGGTGTTCTTTTTGTTGCGGTCAATGATCTTGACCTCGTAATCCGTCTCCAGGCTTTTCGCCAGGCGTTGGCCGATGTTGCCGCCACCGGCGATCATCACGCGACGCACGCTCTTGTCGCCGCGGCGCATTTCCTTCATCACGGCGCGGATGTTTTCGGTGGCAGCGATAAAGAAGATTTCGTCACGATCCTGGATCACCGTGCGGCCTTCCGGAATCAAGGTGCGGTCGCGCCGGAAAATGGCGGCGACGCGGGCATCGAGGCCGGGCAGGTGTTTCTGCAGGTCGCGCAGTTCGTGGCCGACCAGCGGACCGCCGGCACGCGCCTTCATCGCCACCAGGCGCGCACGGCCGCCGCCGAAATCGACCACCTGCAGCGCTTCCGGGTAGTCGATCAACTTGCGTAGGTAGTCGGTGATTTCCTGTTCCGGCGCAATCACGTGATCGACGCCGAACACCGCCGGCCCGAACAATTGCGGGTACTTCATGTATTCGATGGCGCGGATGCGGGCGATTTTGGTTGGAATATTGAACAACGTACCGCCGAGTTTGCAGGCCACCATATTGGTTTCGTCGTTCAACGTCACCGCCACCAGCATGTCGGCATCATCGGCGCCAGCCGCTTTCAGGATCGCCGGGTTGGAGGCCTGGCCGCAGACGGTGCGCAAGTCGAAACGATCTTGCAGCGCGGCAAGTTTTTCCGCGTCGAGATCGACCACGGTCAGGTCGTTGCCTTCGCGGACCAGGTGTTCGGCCAGATTGGAACCGACTTGTCCGGCGCCAAGGATGATGATTTTCATGGTGGGTTTGGATGTGCTGGAGTTGAAGGTGAGCTGGCGTAGGTGGGCGATTCTATGCCCGTGATGTCGTCAAGGAACAGGCGCGCGCCTTGCTGTTCGGCAGTTTCTCGCGCCAGGTCGAGAAATCGGCTGGCTTCGCTGAGCTGGCCGGACGCATCCAGACTGCGTGACTTCAGGTGCAGCAGACGCGCTGTCCACGCGTGCAACCCGCAGCGGGCATTCAATTCCAGCGCGGCATCGAGTTGGGTGACGGCATGCGCCGGCGACTGCCAATACAGGGCTTGTGCATACAGGCTGAAGCCGCGCGCTTCATGCGCCGGTCCAAGCCGCCGCAATGCCGCCAAGGCAGATTGGGCGGCGGCTTCGCTGGCATTCTCGTCGCTCTTCACGGCCAGCCGTGACCGAGCCCAATAGCCCAGCAATGTGGTCGAGTGGCGCAGGACGGGATCGATAGCCTCAACCGACTCGGCTTGCCGTTGCCGGCTCCAGTCAAGCGTCGCCTCGGGCGCATCGAGAAAACAATGCAGCAGGCTCCGGGCATGATCGGTGTAGCGAAAATTCATTGCTGCGGCTTGGTCAGGTGGTGACGCGTTCAAAGTCTGTTCGGCGTGCGCAATAGCCCGGCTTTTCTCGCCCAGCAACGCCAGATTCCAGCTCATTTGCGCTGCGATCAGCAGGCTGAGCGGGACATGGTTGAATACGGCATCGGCTTCCTGGTTGATTGCATCGAGCCGAATCGAGGCCAGCAGAGCGGCCGATTTTTCCAGCCGACCATGCCAGAACAGACTGTGCGCCAAAGCCCATTCAGCTCGGATTGAAGCGGTGCGGCCAAAGGGTCGCATGGCATCGGCCAGACGGCAGGCAAGTCGATACGACCGTTGGGGTCCGTCAACTGCATCCGATGTCAGCCAGGCCTGAAAAACTGCATTCGCGGGGTGGTCGAAAGCAAGCTGGCCTGAAGCATCATGACTCAAAGCGGCATGCCATCCGGATAGCGCATCGAAG
>CAZUSF010000219.1:0-4694 GCA_964623355.1 uncultured Thiobacillus sp.
CCTTCGGCGCCGAGCCCAACACGCAAGCCTGCCAGGTCGATATCGCGCTGCCCGGCGTGTTGCCGGTATTGAACAAGGGCGCAGTCGAGCGCGGCATCCGCTTTGGCCTGGCGATCGGCGCCAAGCTGAACCGGATCAACAGTTTCGACCGCAAGAATTACTTCTACCCGGACCTGCCCAAGGGCTACCAGATCAGCCAATTCGCTTTGCCCATTGTCGAAGGCGGGGAACTGACGGTACAGGTCGGCAGCGGCAGCGATCTCTACGAGAAAACCATCCGCATCACGCGCGCCCACCTGGAAGAAGACGCCGGCAAGTCGCTGCATGAAGACTTCCACGGCATGACCGGCATCGACCTCAATCGCGCCGGCACGCCGTTGCTGGAGATCGTCTCCGAGCCGGACATGCGTTCGGCCAAGGAGGCGGTCGCCTACGCCAAAGCGCTGCATACACTGGTGACCTGGATCGGCACCTGTGACGGCAACATGCAGGAAGGCAGTTTCCGGGTCGATGCCAACGTCTCGGTGCGGCCGGTCGGGCAAGTGGAATTCGGCACCCGGCGCGAGATCAAGAACCTGAACTCGTTCCGCTTTCTGGAACAGGCGATCAACTACGAAATCCGCTGGCAGATCGAGCAGATCGAAGACGGTCACAAGATTCAGCAGGCGACGGTGCTGTTCGACCCGGACACTGGTGAGACACGCAGCATGCGCAGCAAGGAAGACGCGCACGACTACCGTTATTTCCCTGATCCCGATCTGTTGCCGGTGAAGCTGGATGAGGACTGGATCGAACAGGTGCGCGCCAGCCTGCCTGAGTTACCGCAACAAAAGCAGGCGCGTTATCAGGGCGAATGGAATCTGTCCGCCTACGATGCCGCGACGCTGACCGGCTCACGCGAACTGGCGAATTATTTCGAGGCGGTCGTCGCCGGACTGACCAAGCCGGATGCCAAGTTGGCGGCGAACTGGGTGATGGGAGATCTATCCGCCACGCTGAACAAGGAAAACCTGGATGTTGCGGCCAGCCGTATTTCCGCCGCGCAACTCGCTGGTCTGCTGGCGCGGATCCAGGACGGCACACTGTCCGGGAAACTCGCCAAGGAAGTATTCACAGCAATGTGGGCAGAAGCCGAGCATCCTGGTTTAGCAAGCCGAGAACATTTGGCAGATGAAATCATCGAAGCCCGTGGCCTAAAACAGGTTTCGGACTCAGGCGCGATCGAGAAGATCATCGATGAAGTCATGGCCGCAAACGCCAAGTCGGTGGAGGAATTCCGTTCCGGCAAGGAAAAGGCGTTCAATGCGCTGGTCGGCCAAGTCATGAAGGCCAGCAAGGGCAAGGCCAACCCGCAACAGGTCAACGACCTGCTACGGCAAAAACTCAGCGCATAGACTCTTTCAGTTCGAGGAAACGTTTTTCGTCTTCCTCGAAGCGCTTGTGGATGTTCTCAATCGCTTTGGTTCGCAGATTCATCGACTCGCTGATCTGCGCCAATTCGCGCTGCGCTTCATCGCGCATCTGAAGAATGCTGGCTGACGCCGGTTTCCCCTCATTCCGGGAAACGGCCAGGTTGGCATTGGCTTCGGCCAACTTTTGCGCCGCGCTATCCATCCGGGTTTGCAGCCCCCGAATGTTCAGACTTTCCAGTTCAATCGCACGATCGCGCGCCAGTGCGATTTCCTTCTCGCTGGTGTAGGTTAAAAGCAACGCCTTGTCGCGTCGTTGCTGCTCTTGCTGTTGCCGTTTCAACGCTTTCTGGTGGGCAACCGCCTGCCGTTCTTGTTCAATTTCCAGCGGCGTCATCAGGCTGCGCCGCTCTTCCTTGATCACGCGGCCATATTTATCCAGTTCCGCATGCCCCTTGCCCGCCTGGCTTGGAGGCATCACGTCGCTGTATTGCACCTTGCCATCCTTATCGACCCAGCGATAAGTGGTCGCAGAAGCGGGCGCCGCAGCGATCAAAGCGGCGCTTAGCAAGGTCAACAAGGTCGATGAGGTTTTTGACACCGAGTATCTATCTCTTGGCAGCGTTGAATGGAGGCCGGGAGGACTAAGCCACCTGATGAACATTTCAAAAGACCGCTACAACGAACAAAAATTCCGTCAGGCACTGACGCCATATCGGCTGCGATATGCATTTATTGAGGCCAGCGTGTCATGCCATTCCGACTTGCCATCCAGATGACGCGCCAGATCATCCAGATTGACGATACCGATCACCGGAATTCCATAATCGCGACTGACTTCCTGCACCGCCGACAATTCACCCAGGCCACGCTCCATGCGATCCAGCGCAATCGCCACACCACATGGCGTGGCGCCCGCAGCGCGAATCAATTCGACGGACTCGCGCACCGAGGTACCGGCTGAAATCACATCATCCACAATCAAAACGCGACCGGCCAAAGGTGCGCCGACGATGCTGCCGCCTTCGCCATGATCCTTCGCTTCCTTGCGGTTGTAACTGAATGGCACGTTGCGCGCCGGCGCTGCAACACCGGCAGCGAATGCAATCGCGACCGACGCCGCCAGCGGAATGCCCTTGTAAGCCGGGCCGTACAAGGCGTCGAAGGCGAGGCCGGAAGCAGCTATCGCGCTAGCGTAGAATTCGCCCAGTTTTTTCAGCGAATCACCATCGTTGAACAATCCGGCATTAAAGAAATACGGACTCAAGCGTCCGGCCTTGGTCTTGAACTCGCCAAACAACAACACCTGCTGGCGAATCGCGAAATCGAGGAAATCCCCTTTGAAACTTTGCACAGAAAACCCTTAACTCATGCGTGTCATCAGCCTGAATCTTAACGGAATCCGCTCAGCTACCAGCAAAGGTGTTTACACCTGGCTGGCAAAGCAGGATGCCGACCTGGTCTGCTTGCAGGAACTCAAGGCACAAGCCGCCGACCTCAGCCTCGAAATGCTCAACCCGCCCGGCCTGCATGGCTACTTTCATTACGCCGAGAAAAAAGGCTACAGCGGGGTCGGGATTTACGCGAAAAAGCAACCTGATCAGATTATCGAAGGACTCGGCATCGCCGACATCGATGCGGAAGGCCGTTACATCGAAGCTGTTTTCGGCAATCTCTCAGTGGTCTCGCTTTACCTGCCCTCCGGCTCTTCCGGCGAAGAACGGCAGGCAGCCAAATTCGCCTTCATGCAACGCTTTCTGCCCCGTCTGGAAGTGCTCGCCAACAGCGGCCGCGAATTCATTCTATGCGGTGACTGGAACATCGCGCACCGGGAAATCGATCTGAAAAACTGGAAAGGAAATCTGAAAAACTCCGGCTTCCTGCCCGAAGAGCGCGCCTGGATGAGTGATGTTTTCGACCGTATTGGACTGGTCGATGTCTATCGCCGGCTTTACCCCGAGCACGAAGGCGAGGCTTACACCTGGTGGAGCAACCGCGGCCAGGCCTGGGCGAAGAATGTCGGCTGGCGGATTGATTATCAGATTGCCACGCCCGGCATCGCCGCCAGGGCGCGAGCCGCCAGTGTCTACAAAGCTGAGCGATTCTCCGATCACGCGCCGCTGATCATCGATTACGAATTCAACTTCTGAAACCACAGCCTCAAAATGGCAAAGGGGCGCTGATAAGCGCCCCTTTGCCATTGCCGGACTCGAACCCGGCCTTAAATCACTTACCCGGCTTCATATACATCTGCATGAAAGCAGCCGGATCGAGTGGCGGTAATGCGGCTTCGTCGGGCTTCGCTTCTGCAGCTGGTGCAGGCGCAACCGGAGCAGCAGGCGCGGATGCTGCCGACCCGGCTTGCGGTGCAAAGAAGAAAAACGGCAATGCGACAGGTTGCTGGGCAGACGGCGCCGAGGGTTTCTCAACCGGCGGCGTAGCTTGCTGCGGAGCTTGCGGAATCAGAAACGGGTTGAATGGGAATGCCTGCTGCATCGGCTGCTGAACGGGCTGAACCGGTGGTTGTGCGGGCGGTTGCATCATGCCGAAAAAATTGGGCAAGGCGGGCTGTTGCTGGACAGGCTGCGGTGCCCCATAAAAGTTGGGGAAGGGGGCTTGCTGTTGTTGCATGGGCTGCGTTTGCATACCAAACAAGTTACCCAGTGAGAACTGCTGTTGCTGTGGCGGCTGCTGTTGCGCGCCATAAGGCATATACGGATAGCCCTGTTGCTGCTGCATCGGGTAATAGCTGCCCGGCATCATGTTTTGCGGTTGCTGTGCGGCAAAAGGCATGTTCGGGAAGGACGGCATCGATGGACTGAAAGCCGGCGCGCCGAAGGGCTGTTGCTGCGGCGGGCGCGCATAGGGATTGCCGCCGAAGGGGCTACCACCAAAGGGATTGCCGGCGAAAGCATTACCGCCAAAAGCATTGCCCTGATACGGGTTGTTGTTGAAGGGACTGCCGCCAAAAGGACCGCCGCCGGGCATCACATTCGGCGTCAATGCATTCAACGCACCCAGCGCACCCAGGCTCAATACGGGATTCGACGCACCACCGTAACTGTTCCAGGGACTCAGGGGATTGATGCTGTTGATCGGGTTCAACGGGTTCAGCGCGCCAAGGCCAAACGGACTGGAAATACCACCAGCCACGCCGCCCAGACCCAATGGGCCGCTTTGCGTCGGAGCCAGGAATGACAGGGGATTGATCGCATTCTGAGCCAGGACCGGTTGAGCCGTGCCAGCGATGACGATCAACAACATAGGGGTTAGGTTTTTCATACG
>CAZUSF010000220.1:0-4685 GCA_964623355.1 uncultured Thiobacillus sp.
TTGGTGAAATCATTTTTTTCATGACTCGCCTGGGCCAGCAGACCAAATTTACGCGTCAATCGATAGCGCGCATTGGCCGAGGCGGACTCATTACCGCTATCCCTCGTACTGGTGCCGCTGTTGCGAGTGTCTGATTTGGAATAACTGGCGCCCCAGGAAAGCGGCGGAAAGTAGTTGCCGCCCACCGCGCTCAATTGATAGCGCGTGCTGTTGGTATCCGATACCGAGGAATCGCCAATGAACACGCCATCCTGAGTCACTCTGGCTTCCACTGTCGCTGCCGAACCAAAACGATGCTTCAGGTAAGGACTCAAGCTGTAAGACCCAACCGAAGTGGTATTCCCCAGGCCGACCGCATCACCCAGACCACCGGCATCGGCAAGATTCAGAAGTTGATGCGAGATGCGCGCCGTGGCATCGAAAAAGAATAAATCCTTGGCCAATTCTGCATTGGCTCGACCATTCAGGTTATGACGGATGTCATTCTGATCGGAGTCGTTGGCGTAAAGCAGCCCTTGCAAGCTGTAATCGACATTGGCCTTGACCCGTCCGCCAGCGCGCGACATCGAAATGCGCGGCGAGATCTCGGTGATCCAGTCGGATTCCGCCTGACCATTGGCGGCCAAATCGACGTTATCGGAAAAACGTTCTGACAACGTAATACCGGACGTGAATTTCCAGTCCCCTGCCCAAGCCGCTGGTGCGGTGGCCAGCAGACAAGCCAGCAAGAAAAACCGCTTATTGCTTGCCGTACTCGCCATAGCCGCCATAACCGTATCCATAGCCGTAGTAATCGCTACCCATCGTCCGAGCCGGCGCTTTATTGAGAACCAGACCGACATGCGGACAATCGACCAGATGCGCGAGCGCATCCTTGACCGCCTCTTGCGGCGTCCGCTCGGCTTCGACAACGAAAACAATCTGGCCCATGTAACTTGCCAACACCGAAGCCTCACTGGTAGCCAATAAAGGCGGGCAATCGAAAATAATGATCCGGTCGTGGTAACGCGTGGAAATATCTTCCACAAACGCCTTCATCGAACTGCTCGCCAGCAATTCCGTGGCATGCGCGAACCCCTTGCCCGAGGGCAACACGGTCAACTTGGCGATGTCGGTCTTGATCAGCACATCGGCCAATTCGACATTGGGATCACGCAACACATCGGTCAAGCCCAGTTCCGCTTCGAGGCCAAGATAGCGCACCACGGAAGATTTGGTGACATCGGCATCCACCAGCAACACCGTGCTTTCAAGCTCGGTCGCCATGCTGATGGCCAGGTTGATGGCAGTAAATGACTTGCCTTCACCCGGCACCGAGCTGGTCACCATGATCAGGTTTCCATTCCGAACCGGCGGATTGCCGCCCTGGCCGAATGCATTGATCAACAAAGGACGCTTGATCAAGCGATATTCCTCGGCGATTCGGCTACGGCCGGCATCCGGCGTCAGCGCGCCCGACATTTTCAAGCGCGCCAGATTGACGACGCCACGCTGACTGCCAATGATCGTTGCCGGACCATCGTCATCATCCAGCTGAGGCGCTTGACGATATGGCGGCGGTTGCTGATGTTGCGGCTGCGGTGGTGCACGATTGAACGAAGCCTCGGCGCGCTCAATGGCGGCTTCGATCAGCCTGCCCTCATCGACAGAAGCGGATACACGCGGTGCGGTTTGAATAACGGTTGCGGCAGGGTCCGAGGCACCCAATTTGCCAGCTGCGCGTTCGATGATGCTCATATCGCCTCCTGGCCTATGCCGCCGGTGAAAGAACAAGGTAGTAGATGATCTGCGCCAGCAATGCCATGGCCAGCGCGGCGCTACCTGCCACGTACATCAGATTTGAACGTCGCCTGCTGCTCCGGGCTTGTTCAGTCTCGATCATCGAAACCATGCCAAGCAGGGGGAAGCTGGTCAGATCGAGCAATTGACGCCGGTTATCGATACTTGGCCGCAATTGTGACAACAGGAATGCAAGCGCGATGCCCAAGCCAATACCGACCAACGGCACTGCGGTGACAAACAGCGGCCGATTTGGCCATGCCGGTTTGTTCGGCACGCGCGGCGGATCGATCACCCTGAATTCGACCGAGTCGGTTTTGCTTTCAACCTCGCCCGACATCAACACGGTTTCGCGACGCGTCAACAAAGCATTATAGTTTTGCTTCATCAAACCAAGGTCACGCTGCATTTGAGCGAAATCATGTTCAATCACCGGAATGCGATCCGCCGAGCCAAACAGTGCATTGCGTTTGCCTTGCAATTGCTTGACCCGCGCTTTCATTGCCGCCTCGTTTGCATCAGCCTCTGCGATGGCGACTGAAAGCTGCTGATAAACCGGGTTCTGCGCTTTGATCGCGCCTTGCGGTTGCTTCCTCAACTCATCGTCTTCACGTTTTTTCTGCTCCAGAAGACGATCGATCAACTGTTTGGTACGCGCAATCTCCGGGTGCAAATCGGTATAACGCAAGCGGAGGTTATCGATTTGAGACTGCAATGCAGAGATTCGGCCATCCAGCGCGGAACTGGTCACCCCGCCGGGTGGGGGCATGCTCAGCACTTCATCCTGATCTTCCAGTTGCTGCTGCAACTGTTTCTTCCGGTTGGACGCCTCTTCCAACTCCAGTTTCGCCTGTTCCAGCGCCAGATCCATCGAATTCAGCTTCGAGTAGAAATCTCCACCCTGGCCCGGCATCGAATTGATATTGCGCAACTTGAACGCCTCAACTTCCTTTTCTTTTTCCAGCATTCTGGCTTGGAAACTAGCCAATTGATCCTCAAGGAATTTCTGGGTCGTGGAAATATCCTTGCGCGCACCGCCAAGACTGCTTTCGGTAAAGATCGTCAACAATGCCTGAACGACGCGCTTGGCGACATCTGGGTTCGTATTCTGATACTTGATGGTGTACAGGTTCTCGCGGTCACTACCCGCCAGACTGATCCCCTTGGCCAGGTCGTTATAAAGAATTTCCTGTTGCTTCGGCGTCTTCGCGCGCAGATCAAGGTCAGTCATCCGCGCCACTTTTTCCAGGTTGGGCCGGCTCGCCAACGTGCGGGTCACCATCGCAATCTGCTGCCCGGTATTCGGCTGGACAGCGAGTCCGGACATCAGGGGCCGCAACAACGACTGCGTGTCGACATATACACGCGCCTGGGCTTCATAACGGTTTTCCAGCAAATAGACGTAGACCCAGCCCACCAAAGCGACAAGCCAGGCTGTG
Organism: uncultured Thiobacillus sp.; assembly: GCA_964623355.1. GTDB lineage: Bacteria > Pseudomonadota > Gammaproteobacteria > Burkholderiales > Thiobacillaceae > PFJX01. Next base: position 3,219 of record CAZUSF010000220.1, read on the forward strand.
CCCAAGACGACCCAGCGCTTGCGCCAGACCGCTCGGACATAGCCCAATATCTGCTCAAATGCTTCATTCATCCGAACCCACTCCCGGCACGTTTATTACCACCATAAAAATGGTTAGAACCAGCTTTCCGGGATGATCAGGACATCGCCTGGTCGCATATCCACATTGGCTGAAACATCGCCGCCCTTAAGCAGATCTTCGATCCGGACGCCGAACTGCTGTGGCTTGCCATCAACCACGCGCAGGATGCTTGCCTTGTTACCCGCAGCAAAATCAGTAATGCCGCCGACGGCGATCATTAAATCCACCAGCGACATGTGCTCGCGATAGTTCAGCGCCTGTGGCTTTGCTGCCTCGCCGAGGACTCTGATTTGCTGGCTATAGGGTCCAACACCACCGCCCACCATGACGGTCACCACGGGATCCTGAATATAGCGAGCCAGGATTTTTTCAATTTCTCGCGCCAGTTGAGTCGGCGTTTTTCCGGTCGCCGGCAGATCCTCGACCAGATTCATGGTCATCATGCCGTCGGGTCGAATCGTGAAGGAACCGGAAACCTCCGGGTTACCCCAGACAAAAACACTGACTGAATCACCCGGGCCGAGCAGGTAATACCAACTCGAGTTATCCGTAGCCTTGGCCGGGGCAGGAGGGAAAACCGGGCCGCTTGCGCAGGCGGTCAGCAGACCTGCCAGCATGACAGGCAACAAGTAGCGTTTCATTTGCGAACTCCCAGCACTGATATTGAAAAAAACGCGGCGGATTATGCCACAGGCCATGAACGGTAAATTTTCAGAAAACTTGAGCCGGATTCTACTTACCTGATTGCAAACAACAGTCAGTCCAGCCAACGTACCAGATAAAACAAACGAAACCCTTCCGATGAACGGGAAGGACCCGATGCAACCGCAGCGAAATACCCCTGCTCCGGTTGCGCTGCCGCCAGTGCGGCAGCTTCTGAGGCATACAGGGTGACGCAGTTTTCCGGGAACCGTTTGCGACTTCCCCGCTTGGGCGCGTAGATCACGACATAGCCAGTCATCACCACCGGCGACTCGGAATCAGAAACCAGACTGGCGATTGCCTCGGCCATCAGTTCAATTTCTTGCCCGGCGGAACGAACTGCATGGTTTTCGCAGTCGGTTCCTCATCCGAATAACTTGGCCGCTCGTTGCGGGAAAAACCCAGGTTCTCCGCCAATTCTGCTTCACGCGCCGAAATCAAACCCAGACACATGCGGATATTTTCGACCGTATCGGGTGAAAAGGGACTCGGCATTCCATCTCTCGGCGCTGCGTCCCGCACGATGGAAGTCAGCGTTTTACGCATGGCACGCATGATTTGTTGCTCTTTGGAAAATTCTGCTTCGGTATTCATGGTGCGAGTCCTGTTGATCATCAAATAAGCGGATTGTCACCATGGCTTTGCTCCAGGGTCAACCTCGCATCAAACGTGGGATTCATGGAA
>CAZUSF010000221.1:0-4658 GCA_964623355.1 uncultured Thiobacillus sp.
CTGATCCTGTTCATGCCCGGCTTGACAGGTCCCGCCTGGGCGGCCGACGCGGGTTTATCACTCTCGCCCGGCGGCTTCTTCAAGGCGGATGAATTCTGTCGCGTCGAAGGCGCAGATAACGTCTTTGTTGCGGGTGATGCGGGCAGCTTCCCTGGCCCGGACTGGATGCCGAAACAAGCTCACATGGCCGACCTGCAAGCCAAGGCGGCGTCAGAAAACCTGTTGCTGGCAATGGCCGGCAAACCAGTCAGCGCGCGCTTCAAGATCGAACTGATCTGCATCGTTGATACCATCGACAAAGGCATCCTGGTCTATCGCGACCTGAAACGTTCTTTCCTGCTGCCCTCATCGCGCCTGTTCCATTGGGCGAAGCGCTATTTCGAAGGGCATTACCTGAAAATTTTCCGCAAATAACCACTACGAAACATCGCATGCTGCCTCAGACCCATTACCAACGCATCGGCGGCGAAGCCGCCATTCAGCAACTGGTCCAGCGTTTTTACGACCACATGGACGAACTGCCGGAAACCTATGGCATCCGCAAACTGCACGCGGAAGACCTGTCCGGCTCGCGCCAGAAACTGTTCGATTTTCTCTCCGGCTGGATGGGCGGCCCACCGCTTTACACCGACAAGCACGGCCACCCGATGCTGCGCCGCCGCCATCTCCACTTTGCCATTGGCGAATCGGAGCGCGATCAATGGATGCACTGCATGCAACTGGCGCTGGACGAAGTGGTTGCCGACGAAAAACTGCGCACCGAGTTGTATCAAGCCTTCATGAAAGTGGCCGACCACATGCGCAATCAGGCCGCGCAACAACAATAACCCAGCGTCAACCCGGCGTCCGCCGCGCCGGCGCGGCTGGCTCGCTGAAATAGCTGATCCGGCTGCGCGGACTCAGGTAATCAAACATTTGCTTTGGCAAATCAGCCGGTTTCAGCGTGCTGACAATCGACAAATCGGGCGCATCGGCCATATCCAGCAACAACGCCTCTTCCTTCGGCACTCGCGGGTCATACAGCAGCAACGTTGGATGCAGCAGTTTGCCCGGGTTCACATTCACCACCAGGCCGATCGATTCATTGTTCAGCCGCACGATGCTGCCAGGCGGGTAAACCCCCAGGCAACGCACGAAATGCTGCATCAACTCCTTGTCGTACTTCGCGCTATCGCGCTTGAACATGATCGACAATGCCAGCGATGGCGTCATTGAATCGGCTTGATTAACACGATTGCAGGCATTGTCGAATGCATTCGCAATCGCCGCGATGCGCGCCAGCTTGCCAATTCGGGCGCCGCTGAAGCCCCCCGGAAAACCGCTGCCGTCGAGCATTTCATGATGCAACGCGATGACTTCCATCGCCCCCAGCGGCAAGTCCGGCAATTTTTCCGCCAGTTCAACGCCGTAAACCACATGCTGCTTATAGAAATTGGTTTCGGCCGTGGTCCAGGCGGTTTTTTTCAACAGAATCTGGCTGGGCACCCGCTCCTTGCCCATATCGTGCAACAACGTGCCCATGCCGAGTGCGACCATCTCGCTACAGCTCAAACCCGCTTCGCGGCCCAGCATCAAAGCCAGCATAGTGACGTTGAGCGCGTGGTAATACGCCCCCTCATCGCCATTTTTGGCATTCATCAGATGCAACAGCACATCCTTTTCCGCCAGCAAGGAATCGACCATCTCGACCACCAACGTTTGCGCCTGTTCTATCGCCTCATGCGGCTGCGAAAACAGATTGCGCAACAGGTGCTTTACCGTCGAAATGCTGCCGACAAACTTCTTCTCGCAGCGACCATAGGCCTCGCGGTGGCGGGAAATCTTCTCCTGCCGCGACCGCTTCTCCTGCCACAAAGCCTGCATCATCGCTGCCACTTCGGGATCGACTTCCGGCGCGGCTGGATGCACCGGCGCATCCGGCTTGGACGGCGGCAACGGTGCCAGATCACTCTTCTCCGGCGAATACCAGACCTCGCTCAAACCAAGGCTGCGCAAAGCCTCGAGCTGCTTCTCGTTGCGTATCTTGAAACTGCTGAACAGGAAAGGATGATCCATCCAGGTATCCAGACGGATGAATACGCCGACTCTGACCTGATCCATCGCTATACGCTTTTCAACCGGATTCATGCGCTGGAGTAACCATCTGAAGAAGGAATTGAAATATCGGCAGATATCTTCATAACCTGAAGGCACTCTCGCTGTATGCACCAGAACCTGGGGACTAATTTATCTTCAACGCTGGAATCCCCAACGCTGGAACTCTACATGCCGTTCAATTTCAAGGAGCACAACATGAATCAACACATCGCGACCCTCGCCGGCGGCTGCTTTTGGTGCCTGGAAACGGCCTACAACCGCCTTGAAGGCGTTGAATCCGCGATCTCCGGCTATGCGGGCGGCGCCATTGATAACCCTACCTACAAGCAAATCTGCAGCGGCCAGACCGGCCACGCCGAAGTGGTGCAAATCCATTTCGACGCCGACACAATCAGTTACCGCGAACTGCTCGAAATCTTCTTCACGCTGCACGACCCGACGACACTGAACCGCCAGGGAAACGATGCCGGCACACAATACCGCTCCGCCATCTTCTGGCACAGCCCAGCCCAGAAAATCGAAGCGGAAGCGCTCATCGCTGAACTCACCGCCGCAAAAGCATTCGACCGCCCCATCGTCACCGAAATTACCGAAGCCCCCCTCTTCTGGCCCGCCGAGGACTACCACCAGCGCTACTTCGAGCAAAACCCGCGGCAGCCTTACTGCATGTTCGTCGTTGCGCCGAAGCTGGCCAAGTTTCGAGAAAAGTTTGCAGGACGGCTGAAAGCGGAGGATCAGGAATCGACAGCGGATCGCATCGCCGAATAGAAGAAAGGCAAGCGATCAGCGTTACGGCGACAAAGCCGGCATTTGCATGAGATCCGCTTTCCAGTTCACTTTGCAGTCCTGTTCGTAAACTGGCACCCCGGTGTCGTCCTCTTTGTCAGCCGCAAGCTGGCGCACTTCACAATCGAGGATGATCGGGAGAGGAACCGGGCAATCGCAGTGATAGCGGTCGACCGGCGTTAATCCCTTGATCGAGATACCCTTTTCACGTTCAAGCCGTAACAAACGCTCCAACAGACTGCCCTTCTTCGCTTGCGGTGTTCCCTGATTGATGCGCTCAAAGTACAAAGCGCGCGGTTCAAAGCTGTTCCTGACGCGTACCGGGTTCTCGTAAAGCTCCACCGTACGCGCCTCGCCGATCAGGTTCCCGCCGCTGGAAGGATCACCGTACCGGGTATGGCCGAATTCATGCGAAATGATGGCAATCGGGTCGACCAATTCATTGCTGGAGGGAAATTGGCAACTCAAACCGCCATCACCCAGGCCAATCGCGCCTGGATGCGCCATCGCGCCGGGGCCGGCATAACCGGAAAACTTGAAGACGCCGGCATCGCCGGCAAACAGCGCAGTTTCTGTCAGCCGACCGGTCAACAACTTCGACAACGGCGGCAGTTTTCCTTGTTTGACCGAACGTTTCCAGAGCACCGCGTCGTATTCCAGATAACCTTTGTTGAGCAAACGTAGCGTGTCATCGGCGACTTCGCGCAGCCAGACCGCGCCCGCGTCGCTCATGGCGAAACGTTCCAGCAAGGCCAGCTGGGGCGCGGCCATCGGCAGTCCAAGCGGATGCGCCTCACCCTTGCGCGCCATGTTGATCCGCTTGGCGAGTGCAAATTGTTCTCCCCGCCGCGCCTGTTCTTCCGACGCATTGCGCGGTGGCGTCGATAAACGGCCGGCTCTTGGCGAGCCATCCGGGGCACAGGTCAGGACGATTTCGCCGCCAGCCTGCCAGGGTTGATCCAGCTCATGGATCAGATCGACCTGCAATCTGATCGGCGGCGGCAACAGAAAACCGGCGGGTTCGGCGGGACAGGCAGCGAAGGCGGGCTGAGCAAAATGAAGTAACCCGCAGGCCAGCAACGCACATGCGAATTTCCTTTGCTTAGCGAATTTGCTTTGCTCAGTGATCATCCAGCCCCTCCTTTCCGGGATTACCCCGCTTTGCCGTCGACCCTCCCGCGCCAGGTCATCGGCGCGTATTTCCAGGACCACCCGGCAAACACAACCAACCATAGCAAGCCGGTCATTGAAATCCAGTGCCCCGGCCAGGCATCGGCCGACAAATCCGGCAGCATGCGCAGCAACGCAACAGCCTGAATCGCCCAGAACAACCACCAGGTTGCGCTATCCGCCTGCAACGCGCGGCCAGAATGACCGAGACTGACGCGGGTCACCATACCAATCAACATAGCGCCAAAGAAGCCAATTCCCAAGGCATGCAATGGCGCCAGCCCGGCCGACCAGGCCAGGCCAAGAAAAGCGGCCAGACTGCTCAGGCCATAGAGGCTGAATGCGACGCCGGCCCACAGAAAGGCAATATGCAGCACGGCCAGCAAGCGCACCTCGAACCCGCGTCGCAAACCCCAGCGCGCAGATAACCAGAATACCAACGCTGCCAGCGGAAGATCGACCAGCCAGCTCAAGCCCCCCTGCTCCGCTACGACCAGAACAAAATGCAGCAGGCTGGCGGCCCACATCGCCCATAGTTGCGGATACGGCCGAATCAACACGTAGTTGCTGACCACCCGGCTGGTGAACCAGGGAATCATGCGATG
>CAZUSF010000222.1:0-2146 GCA_964623355.1 uncultured Thiobacillus sp.
TGAAGTAATCGGACCGCAGCCCGGCTTGCCGCTGAAGAAGGGGCGGGCGTTTCTTGCGTGATATCAGCACCGAGCGGTTGCGGCGTGGTGTCTTCGCCAGCGTGCCGGAACTGACCAACGCCATTGACGAATACATCGCTCACCGCAATACCAACCCCAAGCCTTTTATCTGGGCCAAGAATGCTCGCGATGTCCTGCAAAAAGTCATTCGTGCCAACAGCCGGTTAAGTTCCAAAAAGAATGCATCACTACATTAGGTCACCGTGATCACCGCTCAACAGGTCGACAGGTCGACAGCTTAACGATCAGCCCGCATATCCATCGCTGCGGTGAGAGCGTAAAGTCAACAAATTGTGCAGTGCATCGAAGCCGGCCAGGCGATGGCGATCCTCACTACTTGCTTCTGCAACCCTTCAACGGTACCTGTGGCCATCGAAAACAACTCACCCGTCCTTGCAACCGTGCCTGACTGCGTCGGCAGCAGGGTGCGTCAGCAGCTCCGCCTGGCAACCCATGCCGCCCATGTCCGCCTGAACCATCATCCGATGTTGGCCGGACTCACCCGACCCGGTTTTTCACTCGCTCAATATCGGCGGATTCTGGCCGCTTATTACCCGTTTTATGCGGCGGTGGAGCCGGCTATCCTGAGCCTGACGAGTCAAGCAAACGATCTCGACTTCAGCTATGCCGAACGGCGCAAACTGCCCTGGCTGATTGAAGACCTGCACGCGCTGGGTGATACGCCGGCGAACCTTGAGTGCAAGCGAGTCTTCGCCATTCCGGCCGATGCCGCCGAACTGATCGGGACGCTTTACGCCATCGAAGGCTCCACCCTCGGCGGTCAGGTGATCAGCCGCCATCTGGCGGCCAACCTGGGCTTGACGCCGGAACGGGGCGCGCGTTTTTTCAGCGGTTATGGCGCCGATACCGAGAGCCGATGGGCCGCCTTCTGTGGCTACGCGGAAACACTGGTCGACGACCCGATGCAACGTGAACGCGCCGGCATAGCCGCGTTGCAAGTATTCAATGCCTTGGAAGGCCAACTTGATGACTGCCAGAACCCGTAACCCCGACGCCGCCGAGAACGGCGCGAATCTGGCGGCAGCGCTGCAACAATGCGCCAACGAGCCGATTCATCGGATCGGCTCTATTCAGGATGGCGGCGTGCTGTTGGCATTTGATGCGGCTGACTGGTGTTTGCGTGAGGTCAGCGCCAATTGTGCTGCGCTGTTTGCGATGCCGCCCAACGCCCTGCTGGGACAGTCGATCGACACCCTGCTGGGCGCGGATTCAGCGCAGAAGCTGCGCGAGATGGTGGCGCGGCAACAATTGCCGGGCGCCGCGATCGGCTCCATCAGCCTGCAGCGTGAAGGCATCACGGTCAGTCTGGATGTGCAGGTTTACCGGACCGAGCAGCATGTCGTGGTCGAGGTGGAACATCAGCCCGCCGCGCGAGGCGATGTCTTCCACGAACTGTTCATTCCGATCCGGGATGCGCTTTGGCGGCTGGATGCCGAGCAGGATCTCACTTGCTACGCGCACGCAGTGGTGGATCAGGTGCGATTGTTGACCGGCTTCGACCGGGTAATGATGTACCGCTTCGACAGCAATTGGGATGGCGAGGTCATTGCCGAGAGCCGGCAGGAAACACTGGATTCCTATTTGGGCCACCGCTTCCCCGCCTCCGACATCCCCGCCCAGGCACGGCGGTTGTACACCAAGAACCTGGTGCGAATGATCGCCGATGTCGATGCCATCCCGGTGCCGCTGGTGCCTTCAGCGGATGCTTCGGCAACAGTGGATCTCAGTTTCTCCTGGTTGCGCAGCATGTCGCCGGTGCATGTCGACTACCTGCGCAACATGGGCGTCCAGGCCAGCCTGAGCATTTCCCTGGTGCAGAATGACCGACTCTGGGGGCTGATCGCGTGCCATCACATGACAGCCAAGTTCGTGCCGCTGCGCGAACGCGAACGTGCGCTTGCCGTCGTCGAAGCCGCGGCGGATTCGTTCCGCGGGCTGCACTGCTACGAAGGCCATCTGCACAGCGGCTCGCTGCAAGAACGCGCGGCTGCGGCCCGCGCGATCTATGCGGAGCTGGTCGCGCTGGCTCGTTCGATGCAGAACCCCGGTGAGCTCGTCACAAGCG
>CAZUSF010000222.1:2156-4541 GCA_964623355.1 uncultured Thiobacillus sp.
GACCTCGGCGAGGTGATCAACAGTTACCGGCAGGAATTGCTCGGCATTGTGCGCGCCGACGGCGCCATCGTTTCCTTGGGCGGCAAGCATCATCGGATAGGCGAAGTGCCCGGCGAAGCGGTGGTCGAGCAACTGGTCGCCATGTTGCGCGATATGAGTCCCGCACCGGTGTTCCATACCGAACACCTGGCGGATCTGGCGATCGAATTCGCCGAGGTCGAGGAGCGCACCTCCGGCATGCTGGTGGCGCCGCTGGATCATCAAGCGCGCGATTTCGTCATGTGGTTCCGCCCCAGCATCCTGCGCACACTGCGCTGGGCGGGCGAACCGAACAAGCTGGTGACGGAAGTGGATGGCGTGCTGCGCATCTCGCCGCGCAAATCGTTTTCCACCTGGAGCCAGACTTATCGCGACAAGTCGATGCCCTGGTCGCAGGTGGAGGTGGATGCCGCCAACTCGCTCGCCCTGGCGCTGGTCGAAGTGCTCGCGCAACGCGCGCTGCGCTCGAAGGACGAAAGTTTTCGTCTGCTGGCGGAAAACTCCACCGACATGATTGCCAGCATCGATCTGGACGGACGTTTCCGCTTTGTTTCACCGGCCAGCTTTGAATTGTTCGGCCTACCCGCCGAGGCGATGATCGGCCAGCCGGTTGAAGACTTTATCGACGCGGAAGACTGGCCGATGCTGCAGCGGACGCTGCAAAGCCTGAGCGAAGACGGCGGCGCCATCACAATCATGATGCGCCCGCGCGGAAAGATCGAAAGCATTCTCTGGATCGAGGCGACGATCAAATGCACGCGCGGACCGAGCGGGCAGGAAGAACTGGTCATGAATGCGCGCGATGTCACACAGCGACACACTTATCAACTGGCGATCGAAGACGTGCATCGCCGCAATGCCCGCATTCTCGATGCCGCCGGCGACGGGTTGATCAGCCTCGACCTCAGCGGTCATGTTGTCTATGCCAACGAAGTGGCGCTGCGCCTCATCGCGCGCGATCCGGCCGAGATCATCGGCAAACATTGCTGTCAGGTTCTGGTCGGCGCCGATGAACTCGGCAAAGCCATCGACGCCGCCAACTGCCCGTTCATCGCCACCCTGAAGGACGGCGAAAGCCGCCAGGGGCAGCTTTCCCTGCTGCGTACCGATGGCCGGGTCGGCAATCGAACCAGTTACATCTGCACCGCTTTGCGCGAAGGAGAGGGCAACAGCGGTTGCGTTGTCGTGCTCACCGAAAGCCGGCCCGGCCGCCCGCAGGAGTCGACCCGCTCCACCGATGTCATTCTCGACCAGGCACTCGAAGCGGTGATGGTGACCGACACCGGCGGACGCATCTCGTCGGTTAATCGCGCATTCACCGAGATCACCGGCTACGCCAGCGCCGAGGCCATCGGCCAGACCCCGCGCCTGCTGAAATCGGGCGTGCATACGCCCCATTTCTATGAAGAATTCTGGAAGGCGCTGGACAACAACAACCGCTGGGTGGGCGAGATCTGGAACCGGCGCAAAAACGGTGAAATCTACCCGCAATGGGGCAGTGTCACCGCCGTTCTCGACAATGCCGGCAAGGTCAGGAATTTCGTCGCGGTGTTTTCCGATATTTCGAAGGCGAAGCAAGCCGAGGAAAAACTCTACTACCTGGCCAACCACGACACTCTCACCGGCTTGCCCAACCGGATGAGTTTTTCCGAGCAACTCAACCGCTCCATCGAACGTGCCAAACGCAGCCATGCTGCCGTCGCTATCGTCTATATCGATCTCGACCGCTTCAAACTGATCAACGACACCTTGGGCCACGCGGTGGGCGATCTGTATCTGAAGAAATTGGCTGAACGGATGCAATCCGCATTGCGCAAGCAGGACACACTGGCGCGCTGGGGAGGCGACGAATTCATCATCGCGCTGGAGGATGCGGGCAGCCAGACGGTGATTGCCGAGACGGTAACGCGTCTGCTACGCAAGCTGGCAAAGCCGATTTATACCGAAGGCCAGGAATTGATTCCGACCGCCAGCGTGGGAATCAGCTGCTATCCGGCCGATGGCGAGTTGGCGGCCGACCTGATCAAGGCGGCTGATACCGCCATGTATCGCGCCAAGGATCTGGGGCGGAACCGGTTTGAATTCTTCACCGAGCAGATGAGGACCGAACTGGATGAGAAATTCGCACTGGCAGGTGAAATCCGGCGCGCCCTGGCGGCGAGCGAATTCTGTCTGTATTACCAACCGCAGGTGGATGCCCGCAACGGCGCCGTGATTGGCGTCGAGGCCTTGGCGCGCTGGCAACATCCGCTCCGAGGCCTGCTCGGCCCGCAACACTTCATCCCGCTGGCGGAAGAGATCGGCCTGATCGGCGAACTGGGTGACTGGGTGTTGCGCGAAGCCTGC
>CAZUSF010000223.1:0-4526 GCA_964623355.1 uncultured Thiobacillus sp.
GGCGCGGCACCGCCTCGAAACGCGTTGCTGGCGGCGCCAGCAGAAACGCCTGGCGTATTACCCGGAACACATAAGCGGCAGCCAGCAAGCCGCCGGCGATCACCACCACCGCCCAGCCCCATTGCCCCTGCTCCAGTGCGGCGTCGATCAGCAGCCATTTGGCCAGAAAACCGCCGGACGGCGGCAGGCCCATCAGCGTCACGCCGGCCAGTCCGAAGGCGAACAGGGTCAACGGCAGGCGCCCCGCCACGCCGGCCAGACTGTCTACCGTGTCGCGTCCGGTGGCGCGCATCAAAACGCCGACCGCCGCGAACATCGCGGCTTTCGCCAGACCATGCGAGACGATCTGCATCGCCCCGGCCTGATAGGCCAAGCCGCCGCCGGCCAGCAACGGGAAGATCAGGAACAGATAGCCGATCTGCGCGACGGTGGAATAGGCCACCAACATTTTCAGGCGACTGGCGCGGATCGCCTGGATCGATCCCCAGATGATGGCGGCGGCGCCGAGCACGCCCGGCAGCCAGGCGATGACCGCGCCAAGCGCCTCGAAACCGCCGAGCCAGAGGCGCAGCAGCAGATAGAACGAAGCCTTGATCACCAGCGCCGACAACAGCGCTGAAACCGGCGCCGGCGCGCTGCCGTGCGCCGGCGGCAACCAGAAGTGGAACGGGAACAACGCCGTTTTGACCATCATCGCCAGCGCCATCAATCCCGCCGCCAGCCAGACCGCCAGCGGCGCTTGGGCGTCGATCAGCGGCGTCAGGGTGGCGATGGAAACCGTGCCGTAGGTGGCATAGATCAACGCCACGCCCAACAGATAGGCGCCGGAGGCCACCAGACTGACCAGCAGATAGCGCAACGCCGCGGCCACCTGGGTGCCGCCGCCACCGGCGGCGACCAGGCCCACCGCCGCGAGGCCAAGCAGTTCCAGCGTGACGTAGAGGTTGAACAGATCGGCGGACAGGAACAACGCGTTCATCGCCGCCAGCAGAAAGCCGGTCAGCGGCCAGAACCAGGCCGCCGGCCCGCCATGGCCGCCAGCGAAATAGGCGCGCGCATAGATCGCCAGCGCCAGCGCCACGGTCTGCGTCAACAGCAGCATCAAGGCGCTCAGACCATCGGCTGCAAGATCGATGCCCAGCGGCGCGCCCCAGCCGCCAACCGCATACACCCGCGCCCCGTCGGTCAGCAATTGGCCGGCGAGCATGAAGGCCAGCGCCAATTGCAGCGTCAGACCGATGATCGCCAGCCGTCCGCCGCGCCCCGGCCCGAGCAGAAAGGCCAGACTCGCCCAGGCTGGCGGCAGAACGATCAACCAGGGTATCGGATCGAGCACGATGTCAGTCCTGCTCCCGATCGGCGTCCACGGCCAGCAGCCGGCGCGCCAGGGCCAGCGCCAGGGCGGTCGCCGCCACCGACACCACGATGCCGGTCAACACCATCGCGTGCGGCACCGGATCGACTCCGCCACCGCGCTGGGCGAGACCGACCATCACCAGGAACGCACCGCTGCCGAGCAGATTGAAGGCGAGAATCTTGCGCAGCAGGTGGTCGAGCAACACCACGCCGGCCGCGCCCATGACGAACAGCAGCACGCCGGTCAATGCGTAGATCAGGCCGGCGCTCATCGCGACCGACCTCGCTCGCTGGTGAGCAGGAACAGGCCGGCCAGTATCAGGCCGATCGAGCCGGTCAAGCCGGCTTCGATCAGCAGGATCAAACCGCCGGCCAGTTGCGGCGGATAGCGCAGCAACTCGCCGCCCGCCAGCAGACCGGCGGCGACCGCCAGAAACACCAGAAAGCCGGCCGACAATCCCAGCCGCAACAGCTTGCCCGGCGTGCTCCAGGCCGGCAGCAGACCGGCCAGATTCAGCAGCACCGCCGCCGCCGCCAGCACCGCGCCGGCCTGAAAGGCGCCGCCGGGACGGTGCGCGCCGGCCCACAGCAGATAGCCGGCGACCAGAATCATCAGCGGCACGGCGATTCTGGCCAGCATCTGCAGCACCGGATCGACGCGCTCCGCGGTCCGCGTGGCCGGTTTGCCGGCGATCGCCAGCACGCCCAGCAAAGCCAGCAACAGCACAGCAATTTCCAGCAGCGTGTCATAACCCCGATAGTTGAGCAGGACCGCCGTGACCGGATGCTCGACGCCGGTTTGCGCCAGATTCGCCGCCACCTGGGCAGGCAGATCGACCGCCGGTTGCGGCAGATCGAACACGGCGGCGAACAGCGCGGCGGCCAGCAACAGCGCCAACAGCACAACCAGGAGACGCGGCAGCGCTTTAGCCATCGAGGGTCGCCTTGCGTTTGCCGCGCAACGTGGCGAGCGCATCGAGCAGCAGCGCCCCGGTCAGACCGGCGCCAATGGCGGCCTCGGCCAGGGCGATGTCGGGCGCATCGAGCCGCGCCCAGGCCAGGGTCATCAGCAGGCCGAAAACAATGAACATCACCACCGCGCGACTCAAATCCGGCGTCGAAAGGCTCCGCCAGGCACTCCACAGCAGGGCGAACGCCAGCAGCACATCGAAACTCAGGCTCAGACTCATGCTTGCTTGCCTCCGGCATCGGGCGCGACGCCCAGCGTGACAGCGCGACGGGCGATGGCGAAACTCACCGCCGCGCTGGCGGCCAGCGCCAGCGGCCAGATCAGCAGCAGTTTCAATGCCACAGCCAGACTCTCGGCTTGCAGCGCCAGACCGAGAATGATGAATCCCAGGCCCAGGTTGTCGGCCTTGGTCAGCGCATGCAGACGGCAGTAGACATCCGGAAAGCGCAGCAGGCCGAGCGTGCCGGCCAGATAGAAGGCCGCACCGACCAGCAACAACAGACCGCTCAACCATTCAATCATTTCGCTCATCCGCCTCTCCCGATATCTCCCGCCCCCAGCCACGCCGCGCGAAGGCGATGCCGGCAATCGCCGCCAGCAAGGCGAGGGTCAGCGCCACGTCGATCAGCGGCGTGTAGACGCCCTCCTCGCCGGCATGCGCCAGCAACAGCAGCACGCCGACGCCGGTGGTGCCGAACAGCAGTGCGGCAAGCATCCGGTCGGCCAAAGTCGGACCGCGCGCAGCGCGGAACAGCGCGGCCAGCAGATTGACCAGCAGAAACAGCGCCAACGCGCCTTCCAGACCAATCATTCTGCAATCCCCAGCATCCGGGCGATGCGCATCTCGGCCTGGCGTACCTCCGCCGCAATCGGCATGCGCCGATCCAGCACATGCAGACGCAAGGTCTCGCCGGCAATCACGGCGGTCAGCGTGCCCGGCAACAGATTCAGGGTGCAGGCCAGCAGCACGCGGGCCGGACCGGGCGGCAGACCGAACGGCAGATCAATCAAAGCCGGCGCCAGGTCCATGTCAGGCCGCAGCGCCCGCGTCGCCACCTGCACGCCGCCGCGCAGCGAGTGACTCAGGAAAAAGCCGATGAAGCCGAACAGACCGCGCCATGAAAAGCGCGTGCGCGCCGGTGGCAGCAGATGCAGACTGGCCGCCACCGCCAGACCAACGCTGACCAGTCTGATGCCCCAGCCATCCATGCGCCCCTCGGCCAAAATCCACCAGAGCAGCGCGCAAGCCAGACTGCGTTCGAGGATGGCGCGCAGCATCATGGCGAAGGCTTCGGCATCACCGCCGCATGGGAAAAACGCAGTCGATCCGGCGCGTTGGTGCCGCCGGTCATGACGAAGGTCATGCCTTCCTCGACGCTCCAGTCGGTCTGCACCACATCCTCCAGCGGCACGATTTCGATGTAGCCGGAAGTCGGATTTGGCGAAGTCGGCACGTAGACCGCCGCCAGTTGCCGGCCGGTATCCGGATCGGTCATGACTTTGGTGACGAAACCGAGCGCCTTCATGTCCGGCGACGGAAAGGCGATCAACACTACCCGCTGACCGGCCATCGGCGACTGACGCAAGCTGAGCAGAAAGCGTTTGGTCGCGCCGTAAATGGATTGCACCAGCGGCAGACGGTTGAGCTGGACTTCCAGAAAGGCGATCAACTTACGGCCCAGCACCAGCGAGGTCAGCAGGCCCACGCCATAAAATCCGGCCAGGGTCACCAACGCCGCCAGCACATACTGCACGGTCGGGTTCAGCAACCAGGCGGCCAGCGTCGCAGAAAGCGGCTCGATGCCGTGCGCCAGGCCTCGCAACAGCGGCGCCCCGGCATTGGCCAGCAGACTGAACAGAAAATCCAGCACCAGCCAGGTCACCCACAGCGGCGCCAGCGTGAAGAAGCCGATCAGGATATGGCGCACCAGATGCGGCTGCGCAGAGGGACTTTTAGAGCGTTCACCGGAGAAGTTGCCAGGCAATTCGTTCATTACTCGGAATCCAGTTCAATAACTTCAGTTCGTAATCTTCAATTTCTCGGCTTGGTTCGCTAACGCACCAGATTCGACAGCGGCACGTTGGCCGCGCCCTGGTCGACCTGATTCAGATGCTGCACCAGGCAAGCCAGTTCCGCATCCAGGCGGATGCGCGCGTCTTCCGGCATTTTTTCAGCGCATCGATCATCAGACCTGCGCGC
>CAZUSF010000224.1:0-4518 GCA_964623355.1 uncultured Thiobacillus sp.
TTGCATCGGCCAGAATCAAGCCAAGGATCGGTAACACTCCCCAAGCCGCCAATGTCAGCCCGAGTGCGCGCAAGTCGCTACGGGTGGCGCCGCGTAACAACACCCAGGCGCCGAGTGCCGGCGTCAGAAAGGTGACGCTGTAGAGTTGGGCATGGAAAGCATCCAGCTGCCAGGGCCAGAATGCGGATGCGGTGATGGGCGCAATGAGCAATAGCAGGCCGTAAGCTCCCAGTGCGAGCACCGCAACCCGGAGTAATCCACGCAGCGCTCCCTGCGGATACAAGGCGGGTTGTGGCAGCGGAATATTGCGGTAAAGCCAAAGATGAACCCCGGCATTCAGGCATACGCCGACGTAAAGCACGAACCAGATCCAGGCTTCTACCCGACTCAGGTCAAAGCGTTCCAGGTGAACCAAGGAAAACACCGTCACCACCAACGTGAAGATAAAGATCATTGGCGTCACCACGCGCGCCGGCGACCAGCGACCGGATACCGCTTGCAGAAGTGCCGCAATCAGCGCGGCGGCATAAAGCGCGCCGAGAAAGCGCAGGTTGAACGGCGCCAGCGACCACGGCCAGAAAGGTTGCATGGCGGGTGGATAGAACAACAAGCCGCATCCGGCCCAAAACAGAATGACCACTTCAAGCCAGGTCACACCGCTAAGTAGTGTGCTGATCGGCGGATTGGCGGCCTTGCTCACTGGCTGGCTTCCGCTTCAGGTTGCACCGCTGGGCACCACTTGCAACCGTTTGCCGCCCCCAGCCCCTTGAGGAACGCGCGCCGAACGATGCCCGCCGCGATGGCGGCGGCGTTTTCTTTTGATCGCCTTTCCGCACCAGTCAGCTTCCTGACCCAGCTGCGGAATGGCAACACGCTCTCGGTGGTCCGACGCAGCGCGCCAACCGCTGCATCGCCGGCTTCAGATGTGCCACGCTCGACGAGACCCGGCTTGGTTTTCGAAGCATCGGTATCCAGGTCGGGGCCAAGCACTGCGTCCAGTTGAAGAATCAATTTATTCAGGTTTTCGCAGTCCACATCTGCGGGTAAGGCATAAGGATGCTGCTTGGCGATCAGCAATACCTCGTGAATCTCGACCTGAACCAGGTTCAAGTCACTCAGCGGCGCAGTGGCGGCGCCCACTACCCGCGATTGCTTTTGGGTTGCACAGGCCGCTAACGTGAGGGCGAGACTGAGGCAAACCAGCGTTGGAAGAAGCTGACGAAAACGAGAAAGGCGAAAGCGATAAAGGAGACGAAACACGGCAACGCCATTTTTTGAGGAAGATAACCCCTTTGTAGCAGTCGGCTGAAAAATCCGCGTTGCCAGACAGATTGAGTCGTCATCTACATCAAGTCAGATCAAATAACCTCGCCGTGCCAGCCTAGTGGCGACAGCCCGTGCGCCAAGGCGCCGGCTTGCAACACAGCCAGGAATTCGGCGGGTCCGGCGGCGTAGATATCGGCTCGTTGCAGATCCGGGTGGTGCGCCAGGATGGCTTCCGCCACTGCTTTCGGGCCGGAATTATTCGGCATCGGTTGATAGATGAAATCATCCAGCGCATCGGTCCAGGCGCGGCACAGGTTGTCCTGGTAGTGACCACCTTCACCAGCAGCCCAGTAAAGGTACATGGCTTCGGCAATTTCGAGCGACATGGCGTGCTGAACCAGGCTCTTGATGGGTGCAAAACCATCTTCCCAGGCAATGAACAGCACCGGGCGGCGAGAATCCAGTTTCATCACGAACTCGCCGTGCGGGCCTTCCAGGCGCACCGGCTCTTCCCGGCGCAGGTTGTCGAATACCTTGCGCGAGAAGCCGCGATTGTCACGCCGCACGTGGACTTCGATATGGCGGTCTTCGCACGGACAACTGGCGACGTAATAGTCGCCCTCGGCATCATCGATCGTCAGCGTGACATGTTGGCCGGCAAGAAAACGCAGGCGCTGGCTGCGCGGCGCGGTCAGGTGAAGGGCCGCCATGCCGTCACCCAGCATTTCCACCGCTTTCACCTTGGCGGTGATGCTCTGTTCCGGGATATCGCTGGCGCCGTAGACAGCGGCTTCGATCACCACATCGGTAATCGCGGTATATGAACAGAGCAGGAAAGCGCCGTTGACTTTCTCGGCTTCTTTGATGACGAAATCATGCGGATGCACTTTTTTGATCTGGCCCGAAACCAGACGCGCCTTGCAATCACCACAATTGCCGTTACTGCAACCGTAGTTCAATGGAATGCCTGCGCGCAGCCCGGCTTCGAGCAAGGTGTCGTTGCCTTCGACGAAAAACTCGTGGCCGGAAGGTTGGATGGTGACTTGAGCCGACATGATGCGCATCACACTTTCTTGAGCCAGCAACGCCTCGGCCCGTTCGGCTTCCCGGGGTGCCGCATTGAGCTCACGTTTCAGCCATTGTTTGAGTCCGGTCACGGCATCCTGTGTCGCCGCGCCGCCGGTTTCCGCCACGTCATTCAGCTTGTCACCCATGAAGCGGAGGACTTCGTGGTAATGCAGCAGCAAGGTTTTCGCGGCGGCGAATTCCTTGCCCAATTCAAACAAGCGTTCAGCCAGCACTTCCTTGTCCGGCAAGGCGCGCTCGAAGACCCGCTTGCCGAAGGCTTTTTCCTTGATTTCCTGGACGCGGCGAAATTCTCCATCGTCTTCCCAACTGATGTCGGGAAAAACGCGCAGCAATTCGTTCATATCGACCATGCCGTCAAAGGTGACCAGCTCATCGTTATGAATCATGCGTTGAATTTCGGAACGCGGCTGGCCGACCAGGCGAGCGACTCGGGAGAGAGGGAGATAGTGCGACATGGTCAGCATGTTAGCCGGCGATTCGCCCAGTTCAAAACAGCGGCCTGTAATATTCGGACATGCTGAATCTCCAGATCCGCCCCATCCCAGATATCGCCTTCCGCACGCTGCAAGCGGCTGGTACGCCCGCCCTCCTCGCCCGTTTGTATGCCGCCCGCGGCGTTACCCAGCCGGACCAGTTGAAAAGCAAACTGACCGAATTGCTGCCCTACGCGTGTTCCGATGTCGCGTCGCACGCCGGCATGAAAAACATCGAAGCGGCGGCGAACCGTCTGGCGGATGGCATCGCACGCGGCGAGCAAATGCTGATCGTCGGCGATTACGATGCCGATGGCGCTACCGCCAGCGCGGTGGCGATGACCGGATTGGCCAGCATGGGCGCCAAGGTGAGTTATCTGGTGCCGAACCGGTTCGAGTACGGCTACGGACTGTCGCCCGAGATTGTTGCGCTGGCGGCGGAACAGAAGCCGGATTTGCTGATTACCGTCGATAACGGCATTGCCGCGCACGCCGGCGTTGAAGCGGCGCGCCAACGCGGCATCGATGTGCTGGTCACCGATCACCACTTGCCTGGCGATACCTTGCCGGATGCGCTGATCGTCAATCCCAACCAGCCGGGCTGCGCATTTCCGAGCAAGCATCTGGCCGGCGTCGGCGTGATGTTTTATGTCTTGTTGGCGTTGCGCGCCGAGATGCTCAGGCGCGGCGTTCTCACCGAACAAACCAAGCCGAATCTGGCGGAATTGCTCGATCTGGTCGCACTCGGCACAGTGGCCGATGTGGTGAAGCTCGATGCCAACAACCGGTTGCTAGTCGCACAAGGCCTGCAACGCATGCGGACAGGCCGTGCCCGGCCCGGCATCCAGGCGTTGTTTGCCGCCGCCGGCCGCAAGCCGGAAAAAGCTGGCGCGGAAGATCTCGGCTTTGTCGTCGGGCCGCGCCTGAATGCCGCCGGCCGACTCTCCGACATGACCATCGGCATCGAATGCCTGCTGGCCAAGGACATGGCGCATGCGCTGCCGCTGGCGCGTGAACTGGATCAACTCAACCGCGCCCGGCGCGACATCGAAGCCGATATGCAGGATCAGGCCTTGGCCTTGCTCGACGGCATCCAGGTTGCCGACGGTGCCAGCCTGACCTTGTTCGATCCGGCCTGGCATCAGGGCGTGGTGGGTTTGCTGGCATCGCGCTTGAAGGAACGGCATCACCGCCCGACGATCATCTTTGCCGATGGCGGCGATGGCCTGCTCAAAGGTTCCGGCCGCGCCATTCCCGGCCTGCATCTGCGCGATGCACTCGATGCTGTTGACCGGCGCGCGCCCGGGTTGATCCTGAAATTCGGCGGCCACGCGGCAGCGGCAGGTTTGTCGATCCGGCGTGAACGTTTCGATGAGTTCAAGTCGCTGTTCGAAATCGTCGCGCAGGAAAGCCTGACTGCGGCCGACCTGACTCGCGTTATTGAAACCGATGGTGAATTGAGCGCGACTGATTTCACGCTGGAAAACGCCTTAAGTCTGGCCGGCGCAGTCTGGGGCCAGGGGTTTCCGACACCGCTGTTCCAAGGCGAATTCAACGTGCAAAGCCAGCGCCTGGTCGGCGAAAAACACTTGAAACTACGCTTAAGCCAGCCCCTGACGAGCAAAGGCGGCATCCAGGCCGACGCCATTCTGTTTTTCCAGGACACCCCATTGCCGGAAAGAATCCAGGC
>CAZUSF010000225.1:0-4505 GCA_964623355.1 uncultured Thiobacillus sp.
TGGTGATTCAAGCGCCTGTGGCTATCAGGGATATCGGCGGACAGAATCCGTAGAAGCCTGGCGTTGAGCAACTGACGGAGGCCGCAGGGCACCGATAGCCGGCTTTGTGTCGCTTCTCCATAGTGACCATTCAATCGTCGCCACTGATTTCGTCGACCAGAACTCTGGCTATGCAGCGGGCGTTGCCATTGGCTGGCATGAATTGGCCCGGCTCTGAACGGCGGCTTACTGAGTCGAGCAGTCATACGAACCGACTACCCAATACCGGCTCGTCGGCCTGAACGGCTGTTCAACGTTCAAAGTATGGAACCGGTACGCAGGCGGCTAGGCGCCAGTCGGCGACCCGAATAGCGGCGACGCATAATGACTGTCAGAAATACTTGTTGACCTTGTTATTGCACTATTCTTGATAAGGTCAATTCAGGGGGTCAACGTGTCTCGCCACATCCGCTACCTGTTGCTGCTTTCCATGCTGGTGGTCATGCCCGCTGCGGCGGCTCTGACCGAAGCGATGCCGCAGGTGCAGGGCACGCGCAAGATTGTCCTGGAACAACTCGACCGCCTGCTGGTATCCGATCCGTCGCTCCAGATCATTGGCCAGGGTTCATGGCTGCGGCCGGCGGCCCAGTCGGCCAACAAGGGGCCGATCTCGCGCGCCTACGCTGACCCGCTGCTGGGCGGGACTTCCGACCATGACCTGCGCCTGGTGATGAAGGGCAAGGACCAGGCCGTTACCCATCGCTGGAAGCTGGCGCAGGACCGTTTGCGCGATGGCATCAAGTCCCTGTTCCCCAAGAACGCCAGCGTCAAGGCGATCGAGGAAACCTTGCTTAAGTACGGCTTCAAGCCGGCCGAGGCTCAGGCGCTGGCCCGGCAGGGCGGCGAAGCCATCGTCGGCAAGATCCTGCAAAGCGTGAATCTGTATGCCCCGCCGAATTTGATGCGCGAGGTGGTAAACGACAAGACCGCCGCCACGGTGTTCAAGAAGCTCGGCTCGGTGCCCAACCTGGGCGGCCGCATCATCGAAGGTGTTTGGGGCGAGGGCACGACGGCGGCGATCCAGGAATTCGAGGCTGGCGGGCGGCTGTTCTGGAATTCCGGCAAGGGCGCTCGGGCCGGTTTCGTCGATCTGGTGCATCTGGCCGAAGGGCAGGGACGTTACACCTTGGGTGGGGCGGCCAACCTGTCGGCGCAATGGGCGGAAAAGGCCTTGGATGCCCTGCACGAGGGCGACCCGGAACTGGTGGCGAAGTACCTCAAGCGGCTCAAGTCCACCCTCAATCTGGCGGCGAAGAAGGGCAACCTGTCGGCCGGGGCATTGGGCGAGACCCTCGCGCAACTGGACGACCTGATCGCCCAGGCGGGCAAGGGTAATTTGGGCACGGCCCAGGCCCAGCGTGTCCTGAGGGGCGCCCGCATGCAGGCCTCGTTGCTGGGCGAACTGGCGCGCAACCCCGGCGCCACCGACCGGCAGATCCTCATGGCCATCCTCGACTCAAAGGCGCCCAGTAACTTCGGCAAGCTTGGCGAATGGTTCCGTCGCACCTGGGAGACAGCCGACAACTGGGTGGTGTTCGAGCGCACCCTGCAAGGCGTGTTTGTTGTCTATTCCACTTGGCAGGTGGCCGGCACCTGGGGCGAGCAGGGCATGGAAACGGCCTTGCGGCAGGCCGGCGTCGAGGTTGCCATGCTGGCTTCGCTGCCGGTGGGTGCCGTGGCCATGCTCGCCAATCACATGATCGACACCGCCAAGGACGCCGGCTACAACATGGCTGTGCGGTCGCAGGAATGGTCTGATTTTCTGGCGGGCATCTCCTCGGTCAAGGGTTTCGAGGGCCTTAGCCGCAAGGAGCTTGATATCGACCAGATGGCCCGCACCATGACTACGCCCGACGAGGTGCGAAAAGCGGTGGAAAGCCAGGCGACCCACATCTCCATGCTGCGCGACACCGGCGCGCCGGAAAGTGCGGCCGGCGCCGAGAAACGTGCCGGCGTCTGGCAGGCCTTGGTCAATCACATGACGCCCATCGTAGCCGCCGAGTGGCTGCGGGCACGAAAACGGTTGCTGATCGACTACATCGACCTGGCCCTGGAACTGGATGCCCTGATGGAAGAGGCGGTGTTCCGGGCCGTCATCCAGCCGCAACCGGTGCAGATCGAGGAGGGCGCGTCGGCGAGCGCCACGCTGCGTCTGGAAAGTAGTGTTGATCATCGTCAGATACGCGACCTGCTGAACCGGATGGAAGAACGCATCCGCTTGCTCGGCGGCAAGAACCGCCTGGTTTATTTCAGCTACCGGGGAGAGGTGACCTGGACCTGCAACGGCCAGAAGCAGTCGTACTCGGCCTACACCCGTCTCGACGACCTGTTCCAGCCGGTGACCTGCGCCCTGCCGGGGCGGGGTAATTACCCGGTTGAAGCCGATCTGCGCCTCAAGGTCGACGTCAGCGTCGTCGGGGAGGCTGCCGATGTCTTCGGTGCCAAGCCCCTGCTGGAGCGTGACTACCAGCGCAAGGTGCCGGGCAGCGTCGACGTGGTGACGGTTGCCCGCGCCAAGGTCGAGCCGGTGCAGAAGGCCAAACTTGCCATGCCGACCGAGATCATGGCCGGCGAGAGCGTGAAGCTGTCCTGGGATCGCAGCCAGATGCCTGCGTTCAAGACGGGTCGGTACCGGGTCATGTTGCTGCCGCGCGGTACGCAACTGACCCAGCAGGACTTCTTCATGTTGTCCTTCGACCCGACCGGCCGGCCGGGCGGGGTATTCAAATACCCGGTCGAAGTGGTGTCGGAGCAGGTGAACAACGAGCGCATCGACATCGAGGTCCAGGTGCCGCAGGTCTACGACATCCAGAAGCCGGAGCAACTCGATCTGGCTTTCATCTTGCTCGATGGCGAGGCAAGCCTGTCCAGCCAACTGGAACAGGCCACGGCCGACCTGGCCAAGGCCGAGGCCGAGATGGAGGAATTTGACCGCAAGATGGAAGCCATGCCCGAGGCCGAGCGCGAGGCCTTCATGCGCAAGCTGGAAGAGACCATGGCCCAGCTTGAAAACGCGCCGCCCCCGGAGTTGCCCGATCCAGCCAAGGAGCTGGTCGCGCCCGGCACAGTGCGCTCGGTGCCGGTGACGGTCAGGCCGACCGAGATCACGCTCCAGATGCCCTCGAACTGGCGCCGGAGTGAGGATGGCCGGGCCAATTTACGCGGGGCGAGCCTGGAAGAAAACCGCCCGCAGCCGGGCGACTACGTCTACGCCAAGGCCAGCTTCAACGTCCAGCTAGACTACATCGACGAAGCGATGAATGCGCTGCGTGAAGGCCTGTTCAACGCTGACAAGCGTTGGGGCGTT
The DNA here is from genome assembly GCA_964623355.1 of uncultured Thiobacillus sp. Taxonomy (GTDB): domain Bacteria; phylum Pseudomonadota; class Gammaproteobacteria; order Burkholderiales; family Thiobacillaceae; genus PFJX01. The sequence goes on from CAZUSF010000225.1 coordinate 3,347, forward strand.
GGCCAGCAGGTCAAGCCGATGCGTATCGGCAATTTTCAGGGCGAGATCGTGCGCTGGCCAGCTCTGGAACACACCGCCCCACATTACGCCGCCAGTGCAAAGGCCTTCCTGAAACACGGGCGGGTTCAGGTCGGGATCGACTACACGCTGGAAACCCAAGGGTATGTGCGCATCGATCATGACGCCCAGGGCAAGCCCATCGTGCGCTATGACACCCGCGCCGCTGCCGCCGACCGCTACGCAAGCCTGCGTGGCGAAGCCGAGGCCATGCTTGCCTCGTTGCGCATCGGCCTGCAGCGCGCTGAAGGGGCAGCGCCGCCGGTGTCCGCGCCCGCGGCCAGGGAGGCACGCGAAGACACCTATGTCCGCCTGGTCGCGGCGAAGGGTGAAGCCGAACCCGGCGAATTCATCGAGATCAAGGCCGTGGTGGAAAACCCGAAAGGCAGCGAAGGTGCGCTGACCTACGAATGGGGTGGAAACCACGCCGGCTCGGGTGATACCGTGACTTTCTTCGCATCCAACCCGGGAAGCTACACGGTCACCGTGATTGTGCGTGGCGGCAAAGGCGTGATCGGCAGTACGTCGGTGGATATTCGGGTACGTTAGCGCGCCGGAACTCGGCCCGGTACGGTTCGCCACCTTGGTTGAACCGCGGCAAGCAATTGCAGGGTGTAGCACTCTCGGCGCGATGAATCTTGAAAATCGGCGAACAGCCCCATACTGGTTTCGAGAATGACGAGCGCCCGCTGGTGGCGGGTGCTGCCTTGGGGATAGGCAACCGAAAGCAGCCGTTTAGCCCTCCAGCGAAATTTTCCACTGTCAGCTTACCGGTGCCACGTCGAATTCACACAATCGGCCATCAGCGGTCCTCTATGGCGCGTTCGAATTTTCCATCGTTTTGCGCCATTGAGTGGCCGGTTTTCGGTAAGGAACTTGAAGACGCGCTTGACTGCCCCGCTTACTCCACCACCGCACGCACTAGCATGGCAAACAGTTCTTGCGAGTACTGATACTTCTTTTCCTTGGGCGGAAAGCGTGCGTCGTACACCTCCACTTGGGCGGCGTCAAACTCATAAACCTCACTGGTCTGGAATTTCCATTGTCGGCTAGAAGCAAAAAAGCCCTGACGCAATTCCAACACCAGCAGTCCCAAGGGGTA
>CAZUSF010000226.1:0-2911 GCA_964623355.1 uncultured Thiobacillus sp.
GCCGTCGCCGCAAGCGCGCTGAGCGAGACCAGCAGCACGATCAGGATGAAACGCCCGCGCCGGCCAAGATTGATGAAGGTATGCATTCAGCAGCAGCTCTTAGTCATTCGCTGCGCCGGGATCGGATTGACCCTTTTTATTCTGTTGCAGGTTCATGAACGAATAGGGCGACATTGAAAATCCTGATAGTCCCAGCGAATCCTTGATTCGCTTTGCCAACTCCTGCTGTTATTGCGTAGCGGAAGCTCGGCAAGATATCGATCACTAATATCGATGTGGATGAAATCCATTTCTCGGAGTTTGGAGCGTGGAAGCGCCTTCGCTTCCATCAAGAACCAATGCTGTTTATCTTGGCTGTGGCAAGTATATTCATCGCTAAAAACATACTTCTTGCCATCCAGAACCCTGCCAACTGTTGGCTGCAACGCAAGACAACCCGCCTTCATAAGAAAATCTTCATGCAAGACCTGTCTGACAGACAAATTTATTGGTTCATTCTAGCCTCCATATAACTAAAGATATAAATCATCTGCCTGCTGCGAACGCATTCAACATCGTCAAGATGTGGCAAGAAATCATGTCTCACGCCTTGGTTATGCACGTATAGAGTTGAAAGAATCACGCAATGTTCTGCTGCTAGCAGCCTGTCGGACTTGACCCTGCCCAGGGTGGCTGGCAGCGTAGCGATCAGTCCAACATCCGTTTTCAGTTGAGCTTCGAGTTTTTGGTGTCTGCCTGACGGCAGATCATGCTCAGGATGCATTCGAACGGCTGTGCATGAAGCGATACAGCCCGAATCCGATTGTCAGTCATCCGCATCCCCACCCCGGCTTGTCGGCTTTGCGACAACCCGTCACGCCGCCAAGCCACTGAAATAACAGCGCTTTATCCCTGGCATGCGGCTTGCGAAGGAGAACACATCCTCCACCAACGTCGCCCTCACGCCCATGGCCGAGATCATCAAACGCAGCAAGGCGCTTGCCGTCAATCCGCTGAAAGTCAGTCAGCCGGTGGGCGCGTCGCTGGCCTTCCTGGGCATCAACCGGGCGGTGCCGATGCTGCATGGCTCGCAGGGCTGCACGGCGTTCGGCAAGGTGTTCTTCGTCCGCCATTTCCGCGAGCCGATTCCGTTGCAGACCACGGCGATGGACCAGGTTTCCACGGTGATGAACGCCGACGACAACGTGATCCAGGGTCTGGCGACCATCGCCGAGAAGAACAAGCCGGCATTGATCGGATTGCCGACTACCGGCCTGTCGGAAACCCAGGGCACCGATATTCATGGTCTGGTACATACCTTCCGCGCCAAGCATCCTGAATTCGACGGCATTCCGGTCATCGCGGTGAACACGCCGGACTTCACCGGCTGCATGGAATCCGGCTACGCGCTGGCGGTGAAGGCGATGATCGACGTGCTGGTGCCGGAATCCACCTGCGTCGGCCGGCGCAAGAAACAGGTCAACGTGCTGGCCGGATCGCTGCTGACGCCGGGCGACCAGGAGCACATCAAGGAATTGATTGAGCTATTCGGCCTGCGTCCGGTGCTGTTGCCGGATCTGTCCGATTCGTTGGATGGCCACCTGACCGATCAGGAATCGAGTCCGCTCACTGTCGGCGGAACGCCGGTCGGTGAGATCAGGACGCTGGGCGAAGCCGCCGCGACACTGGTGATCGGCGCTTCGTTGAATCCTGCCGCCGATCTGCTGAAGACGCGCACCGGCGTAAAGGACTATCGCTTTGACACGCTGATGGGCCTTGAAGCTGTTGATGGTTTCATCACCGCGCTGGTCGAAATCAGCGGCCAGCCGGTGCCGGACAAGATCGAACGCCAGCGTGCGCAGTTGCAGGACGCGATGGTCGATACCCATTTCATGCTCGGTTTCGCCCGTGTCGCCATTGCCGGCGATCCGGATCTGCTGTTTGCGCTGGCCGATCTGATGGTTGACATGGGCTGTGAAGTCACCGCCGCCGTCGCCCCGGCGAAAGCCCCGATTCTGGAAAAGGTACCGGCTGCGCAGGTCAAGCTGGGCGATCTGGAAGACCTGGAGCAGACCGCTCGCGCCAACGGCGTCGATCTGGTGATCTGCAATTCGCATGGCGGCGAAACCGCCAAACGCCTGGGCGTGCCGCTGTTGCGCGCCGGCTTCCCGCAATACGACCTGATCGGCGGCTATCAGAAATTGTGGGTCGGCTATCGCGGCACCCGTCAGGCGCTGTTCGATCTGGCCAACTTGCTGGTGGAACACGGTCATCACGAAGTTCCGGCCTACCGCTCCGTTTATGCCAGCCGTAAGGATTCCCTCTCCCCCAACCCCTCCCCCGCCTGCGGGGGAGGGGAGAAAAACTATGCGACATCTGAAACTCGTCCACTCCACTGAAAAGGCACTTGCCATGAGCTTCAAGATCGCTTTTGCCAGTTCCGACCGACGCATCGTCGATCAGCACTTCGGCGCCGCCGAGGCATTCTGCATCTACAGCCTGGCGGAGGACGATGCGCGCCTGATCGAAGTGGCTGAATTCCACGACAACGATGTCGCCATGGACGGCCACGAAGGCAAGCTGGCCGGCAAGATCGCGCTTCTCGAAGGCTGTGCCGCCGTCTACTGCAACGCCGTCGGCGCGTCCGCGATCAAGCAGTTGCTGGCCGCCGGCATCCAGCCGATGAAGGTCGAGGAAGGCACGCCGGTCGACGAACTGCTGTGCAGCCTGAATCAGGATTTGAAGACTTCGCCGCCGGCCTGGCTGGCGAAACGTTTGCAGAACAAGGAGAACAAGGACGCCGACCGTTTCAGCGCGATGGAAGCCGAGGGGTGGAGCGAATGAATCGCCCGGACACCCAGGTTGTAGGTGCGAATTTATTCGCATGGCGGCGCGTGACATTGCGAATGAATTCGCACCTACGGGAGGCCAG
>CAZUSF010000226.1:2921-4487 GCA_964623355.1 uncultured Thiobacillus sp.
TCAGGATTTGAAGACTTCGCCGCCAGCCTGGCTGGCGAAACGTGTACAGAACAAGGACGCCAACCGCTTCAGCACGATGGAAGCCGAAGGGTGGAGCGAATGAACGCTTTCCCTGTAGGTGCGAATTCATTCGCACATTGGCGCGAGACGATGCGAATAAATTCGCACCTACGGAGGTTTCGATGAGCATCGAAGCCCGCGTCCGCGTTGTTTCCGCCGCCGATGGCATGGTCTGGGTCACATCCAGCGAGTCGTCCGGCTGTAGCGCCTGCCAGTCGCAAAGCAGTTGCGGCATTTCCGGCCTCGGTAAATACCTTTCGCGGCGTCGCGCCGCAATGTCGTTGCCACATGCCGATGCACACGTCGGCGATGAACTGCTGGTCTGCGTCGACGAAACCGAACTGCTGCGCGCCGGCGCCTTTGCCTACCTGCTGCCCGCCCTGCTCGCAGTCCTCGCCGCTGCGCTGGCCGATGCGTTGGGCGCCGGCGATCCGGCGGCCGCTATCGCCGCCCTGCTCGGCTTCATCACTGGCCTGATCGCTGCCCGCTTTCTCGCGCCCACCCCGCGCATCCGAACTTCCCCCATCACCCCAATTTCTGGAGAACCCTCATGAGCGAAACAGCAGTTATCGACACCGAGCACGATCCCATCATGGAGACCGATTTCATCAAGGAAATGGTCAAGCAGATGCGCGCGCTGGACAGCTACGGCACCTACGACGGCTGGACCGTCGAACGCATCCTGTCGCCCTACATCGTGACCAAGGAAATGCGCCGCCAGATCCCGGTGATCGGCGACCCGGACGAAGAAACTCTGTCACGCGTGAAAGCCTTTTACAACGGCATCTCGGCGCTGATCGAGAAGGAATGCGGCCTGATGGCAGTGCCGATGGTCAATCTGTCGCACGAAGGTTTCGGCCGCGCGATCATCACCGTCGGCAAGCTGGTGGTGATGGACCGCACCGTGCGCGACATCCACCGCTACGGCTACGACAGCTACTCGAAGATGAAGGACGAGGCCGACAAATTCCTCTCGGTCGCGCTCGGAATGATCGGCAAATACCCGGAAGTCGCGGGGCTGTAAGGAGCCGGAAATGACCGACGACGAACTGAAAATCCTCGACCGCGAGGTGAAGAAACTCAAGCGCATATCAACTGAATGGGCGGGGCAATTGCACGATCTGGTGGAGGACAAACTGCCTGCCGGCTATCAGGAAATTCCGGGTATCGCGCAGTCCACCTATGACGCGTGCAAAGCCTGGGCGGATGCCAACGCCCGCTTGCAAACCGCGCAAAAGGAAACCACGTGATGGACGCCTATACCGCACTCACCCGGGGCGGCGCGGCCTACACGCCGACCTTTATCACCGACCTGAATCAGAAAACCTGCATCGGCTGCGGCCGCTGCTACAAGGTCTGCCCGCGCGATGTGTTCGAGCTGGTGGAACGCGACGAGGACGAGATCGACGAAGACATGGACGATGACCAGATGAGCGTGATGTCGCTGAAGAACATGCTCGACTGCATCGGCTGCGGCTCCTGCGCGCGGGTCTGCCCGAAGGGGTG
>CAZUSF010000227.1:0-4474 GCA_964623355.1 uncultured Thiobacillus sp.
CCGATGACAGCCAACCGGCTTTGCCCGCCTGACTGCGGTTGCACCTGAATCTGCACGCCGATGCGTTCGGCCATTTCATGCACATGCGAAATGACGCCGACTTTGCGGCCCAGGGTTTGCAGTTTGTCTAGCGCGTCCATCGCCATGTTCAGGGTTTCCGCGTCGAGGCTGCCGAAACCCTCGTCGATGAACAATGACTCGACCTTGACGCTGTGCGAAGACAGCGAGGCGAGGCCGAGCGCCAGCGCCAGCGAAACCAGGAAGGATTCGCCGCCGGACAGCGAATGCACCGAGCGGCGTTCGTCGCCCATGTCCTGATCGACCACCAGCAAGGTCAGGCTGTCTGGCAGGCGCTGCAGCAGGTAGCGGCGCGACAGGTCGGCCAGATGCCGATTGGCGTAGCCGAGCAGTACGTCGAGCGTGTACTGCTGGGCGATGCGGCGGAACTTGCGGCCGTCGGCGGAACCGATCATGTCGTTCAGCCGCGCCCAGGTTTCCAGGCGGGCTGATTGTTCACGCAACGTTTCGAGCAGGCCGGCGGCCTTCAGGCGGCGTTCGTCATCCTGGCGTAGCGCAACTTCCTTCTCCACGGCGGCGGACTTTTCCTGCGCCAGCAAGGGCAGGATTTCCGCCAGTCTGGTTTCCAGGCTGGTAGCTGGTAGGTTGCCACATTCGTCGCCGGGTTGAATGGTCAGGTGTGCGGCGCGAAGTGCCTGGCGTTCCTTCAGGATCAAGTCGGCGTCCTTTACTGCCTGGTCCAGCCCGGTCAACGCGTTGCGCTCGGCATTGAGCCATTGCGCGTCGATTCGCAACAGCGCCAGCAAATCGTCCGGATCAAGCGGTGTGTCGCTGCCTGCATTGAACGCGATCAGCCAGTTGGCGCGCGCTGCGCGGGCTTGCTCGATCTGCGCTTGCAGTTCGGTCAGCCGTTTGGCGGTCAGCGCGCGGGTGGTGATCGCCTGGGTGGCGTGGGTGCGGGCGTCAGCAGTCGTCTTTTCCTGCGCCTTGACGGCGGCTTGCGCGGTTTCAACTGCACGCGCCAGTTCGGTTTCCAGCGTGACAACCGGTTTGCCGCCGAGCAGCGCAGTGCGGGCTTGTTGCTTGCCCTGCAATTCGGCGGCCTGGGCGTTTGCCGCCGCGCGCAGCCGCGTTGCCTGTTCGCCGAGTTGGGCAAGCAGGCTGGCGGCGGCGTTGATCTGGCTGGTCAGTTCAGCCAGTTTGCGGGTCTGCAACTCTTGCGCGCTGTGCTGCTGTTGCCAGGTCGCGGCGTCGGCCTGACGGGCCAGACGGAACGCGGCCGGCGCGCGATGCCAGTCATCGCGCCAGTCCGGCATGGCATCCAATACTGCATCCAGTTGACCGAGCAAGCCGACCAGAATGTCACTGGCTTGTTCAAAACGCTGCTGCGCGGTCTGTGCAGCCTGCACGGCAAGATTCAACGCCTCATTCGCTTTCAGGCTGGCTTCCCGCGCCTGCTGTTCGGTGGATTGCGCCTGCGCCAGCCTGGTCAGCGCGGTGTCGCGCGTTTTCTGGTCACTGCGCAGTTCGGTTTCCTGCGCGGTCAGTTTTTGCAGGGCGCTGGCGTTGGCGCTGATTTGTTCGGCAAGCTGCGCTGCGGCATTTTCGTTCAGCTCCAGTCCGCTCGACCTGGCCGCTGCCTGCCAGAGCGCGCTCGCTTCATCGCGACGGCGACCCAGTTCGAGCAGGCGGGCAGCAAACGCTGCCAACTGCTTGTCCTGTTCCTTCAGTGTCGCGGTCTGGGCGGCCTCGTCCTGGGTCAGCGTCTCCAACTGTCGGCGCAGCGCGTCATGTTCGGCCTGTTGCGTCTTGTGCAGTTCATGCAGGGTGTGCGCGGCGTCGGATTCGGCATACGGATGATCGGTCGCGCCGCAGACCGGGCAGGCTTCATCGTCGACCAAGGCCGCACGCAGCGCATCGACATCCTGATTGCAGGCGGTTTGCAGGCGTTGCAGCGTGCGTTCGGCCTGCTGCAACTGGCCGGCCAAGCCGGGACGCTGCCGGGTCAGTTGCGCCAGCGCGGCAACGCCGGTTAGCTGCGCCTGGCGCAACGCCGCTGCTTCCTGCTCGGCGGCGGTCAGTTCGGTTTGACGTTCCTGCCAGTGCGTCCAGCCGATTTGCGCCTGTTGCAGCCGGCCGCGCTGCGTCTCGGCGGCGATCTTCTGCTGCGCCAGCGCGTCCGGGTCGATGCGGGCGCAGCGCTCGCTTGCCGCTTTGGCCGTTGACTCGGCCTGTTCGCGGTTCGTGACGCAGGTGTTCAGACTGGTCGTCTGACGCTCGACATTGCTACGGGCGAGGTTTTCGGCTTGCTGCAAACGCTGCTGGTCGGCGGCGACGGTCTGCTTCGACGCAGCCATTTTTTCCGCGTCGAGCAGCAGATATTCCGCGTGCTTCCAGTTGCCGGCCAGGCTGGCGTGTTGCTGATGCGCGGCCAGCCAGGCGCTGGATTCGGCGCGTGATTTTTCGGTTTGCGCCTGCTGCTGACTCAGCGTCTGCTGCAGCTTTTGCTGCCTGACCATTTCCTTGTCGGCAGCTTCCAGCGCTTGTTGCGCGGTCTGGCATTGCGGGGTCAGCAGCGCGATTTCGGTGTCGAGTTTCTTCGCGGCGTCGATTTCGGGTTGCTGCTGCTTGAGTGTCTGACTGGCTCGAACGAGGTTCTCCCGCGCCCCGGTCAGCGCGGTTTCGGCCAGCGTTGTGGCCTGTTCGGCGGCAAGTTGTTCGGTTGCCTGGCGTTGCAGCGTCTTGGCGGCCTGCTCTGTGTCCTGTTCCAGACGCACACATTCCGCCTGCAGCGGGCGTGCCGGTTCGACGGCGACGATGCGGGCCAGTTGCGCGCGTCGCTCGGTGGCGGCTTGCTGGGCCACGCTGGCCTGATCCAGCCGGGTTTGCGCTTGCGCGATATTCACTTCCAGTTGCGCCAGTTGCTGATGCCAGCGCAGTGCGGATTCCAGTTCGGATTTCTGCTTTTCTCGCACGGCCAGCGCTTCGGCGGCCCGCTTCGCAGCGGCTTCCAGTTCGGCGCGGGCTTCATCCTGCAGCGGTGGTGCGTCGGCCAGTTGTCGGTTCAATGCGTCCAGTGCCTGTTTTTCCAGACCATGGCGTTCGAATACGCGCTTCGACAGGCGTTCGAAGCGTTCGCTGCCGGTGAGTGTCTGCAACAGTTCGGCGCGGGCGTTGTCGTCGGCTTTCAGGAAGGCGGCGAAGTCGTTCTGCGCCAGCAGCACGGCGCGGGTGAACTGGCTGAAACTGAGGCCGATTCGCCGGGCGATGGCGGCATGCACTTCGCTTTTGTTCTCGCCGCTGACCGGTTGCTGGTCGGCGATGCGGATCAGTTGATACTCAATCTTCTGCAAACGCCCGTCGCCGCGCCCGCGCGCCCGGCGTGCCGTCCAGCGCGCCCGGTAGGCGATGCCGTCGATGCCGATGAAATCGACCTCCGCATAGCCGTCGCCGCAGCCCCGGCGCAACAGCGTGCGCGGGTCGGACGGGGTGACCTGGTCGTCATGCACATCGGGTATCTGCGCGCCAGTGGCTTGCGCCAGGCGCGGCGTGTCGCCGTACAGCGCCAGACACAGCGCGTCGAGCAAGGTGCTTTTGCCGGCGCCGGTGGGGCCGGAGATGGCGAACAGACCGGCGTTGAGCAGCGGTTCCAGGCTGAAATCGACTTCGAACTCGCCGGCCAGGCTGGCCAGGTTCTTGCCGCGGATGGCGAGGATTTTCATGCTTGAACCTTGAACTCGAATCCGGCGGTTGGCAGCGCTGTAGGAGCGTCCGCTTGCGGCGCGAGCGTTGAGGGATCGGCCCGCAAGCGGAGCCTCCTACAGATTTGCCGCCGTACCCGATGGGTGAATGGAGAAACCGGCCACTCGCCTGTATCCAGGCGGCTTCCCGGAAATGGAGTTGTGCTCGGCAGACTCATGCTTGAACCTCATCCGGCAGATTCAATATTTCGTTGAATGCGGCGAGCATCTCGGACGGTGGGGCATCGCCGTACTTCGCCGCGTAGGCGTTGTTGAAGATTTCCAGCGGGTCAAGCTGGCCGAGTTCGTCGAGCGACAGCGGCGCCACACTTTCCGCGTTGTCACGCTTGGCGACGCGGGCGTCGATGCGCGCCAGCCGCACCGGCTTGCCGGCCAGTGCGGTTTCGATGCGGGCGCGCAGGCCGGGTTCCGGCTGGTCGAGCAGAACCCGAACATCCAGATAGGGCATCGCTTCCGGCGCGCATTCCGGGAGCGCCAAAGCGCTCAGTTCGGCTTCGACTTCGACCAGCGGCGCGGCGGTTTTCGGCACGCGCAACAAGGGTACGGCGCGCGGCACGGCGATCGCCTCGACCCCGGTCAACGCCGCGCCGTCGAGTTCGACCTTGAGCACCTGATGCGGGTAGTCGATTTCGGCGAACGACAGTGGCAGCGGACTGCCGCTGTAGCGAATGCGATCCTGACCGCCGACTTTCTGC
>CAZUSF010000228.1:0-4464 GCA_964623355.1 uncultured Thiobacillus sp.
GTTCGGGTAGGGCAGCGCGTAAACGCCGTGGCCCAGATTGGCGCGCTGGTTGCCAGGCGTGGTTACGGTGATGGTCTGGGTTGCAATCGTCTCGCCGACCTTGAGTTCAGCGTTAGTGAGGACGCTGGTGAGGTCGATCAGCCACAGGCCGATGCTGCTCAGTTGCGCCCCGATCGGCTGGCCGGCGAAATACTGGCCGGGGTCGATCATCAGCGTCAGTGGTGCACGCAGGTCGTCTTCGCCGATATTGGTCACCGTCACGTCATACGACACGGTGCCGGTGGCACGGTCCATACGGGTGGCAGCGAAACCGATACTGACATGGTTCGAGAAATCAAGCAGCGCGGTGAAGTCGGACTCATAGACCTGTTCGAGGCCAAGGCCCTGGTCGCTCTTCAGGCTGGTGGAAACACGCAGCGTGTAGTCGTCCGCTTCCAACCGATCAAATGACAGGAAGGCAGTACGGCTCTGCGTGTCGTAGCTGACCGAGCGGATCAGAATTGGCTGGCCATTGCTGCCGATCACTGCATAGTTGTCGGGGTTGAGCACCGAGTTGGGATCGTCGCTTGCGCCGACGAACATGTCGTGGTCGAACACCACGCTGACGCGGCTCATCGGCAACGGGATAACGGCGCCATCCACCGGGCTGGTGGTGACGATCCTGGGCGCAACCAGCGGCGCGATAACGTCAATTTGATTAGTTTGGCCGACCAGCAGGCGGCCATCCTGCAACGCATACAAGGCTTCGCCGCGCGAACCGCCACGCGCGATGACCACGCTGTTCAGGGTGGCCAGGTCGATCATCACCAGCTCGCTGCCGGTGCTTCCCGTCGCCACGTTGTTGGAGACGAACAGCAAGCCAGCGAGTTGCGTGCCGGGCAGGCCGAAGGCAAGGGAATCCACTTCGGAATCGAGCCGTACCTGGGACTGGACGCGGCCGCGTTTATCGAAGGTCACGACATCGCCGCGATCCGGCCACAAGGTGCCCCACAGTTTCCCGTCGACCGGATTGAAGGCCAGATCGTCGACGCGCACGTCGCTGAAATGACGGAAGGTATGCAAGACCGGGTCGAAGATTTCGACACCGCCACCCGACGAGACATAGAACTCGCCAGTGGTCGGATTCAGCGCGATGGCCTGGGTGATGCCGTCGCCATAGCGGCCGAGCACTGCGCCCGATTCCAGATCGATCTGGATCAAGGCGTTGCCACCGGTGGTGGCCCACAACTGACCGTCGGCATCGAAGGCCAGGTCAAAGATCGGGTCGTCGAATTCGAGGAACGGCTGTAACGCACGGCCGCCGAATTCGCTGAACTTGAACAGCCAGCCGCGATTCGGGCCGCCGCTGGCGATCACTTCGCCATTCGGCAGTTCCAGGATGGCCATCGGGCCGATGTCGGCATGGCTTTCGATGAAATCAGTGGCAAATGACTGGGCCGCGAATGGACTGACCACTTCGCCGAATTCGGGCAGCTTGGTGAGCGGGGCCTGCGCCGGAATATTCGACTCGGCCGCCGTGAACAGCGGGTTGGTCGAGGGACCGATTGGCGCCGGTGGCGGGGCGATGTCCTGGCTGGTTTCGCCAAAGCTGGGCAAACCGCCCAAATTGACGCCGGAACCGTCGTCGGGCAGCAGCAGGCTAGCTGGCGGTTTTTCCTGGTTGCCGGCATTGTCGGTGGACAGCGCGAGGAATTCATATTTGTGGCCCGCCTCGCCTTGATAAACGGCGGAGGTAGCGGTGGACTGGCGCTGCCAGATCTTGAAGTCGCCATTATCGGTAGAGACATACACCGTGGTATGGCGGAGGCCGGAGCCCTGGGCTTCATCAGCCACTTGCCAACGTACTTCGTAGTCGCCGCCGCCCGCCTGCAATTGGGTGGCGGTCAGCGTGGTGACCGGCGCCTGGGTATCCAGGGTCTGCACCAGTGCTTCGGTGTCCTGCGGTGCGAGGGTGTTGAACAGCACGCGTGCCTGGGCCGTAATGGAGGTGCCGGAGGCCAGTTCGTCCTTCGGCTGGATACTGTAGCTGAGCTGGCCGACGCCGGCGCCCGCCGCGTTGTTCGGCGGCAACAGGCCGCGCGTGGCGTCCTGCATCACTTCGCCGGTTTCCGGGTCGATCGCCTGGAACACCCAGGATGCGGTCGAGCTCTTCGGGTCGATGCCGGCGGAAACGCGCAGGATGAAGCCCTTGGCGTTGATGAAATTGAAATCACCCTGGAACAGCGCGCGATCGGTCGGGATGTGCACCGTGATATCGCCCAGCTTGATATCGCCCAGGCGGAAGCTGAGCGGATCCAGCGACGCGTCGATCTGCGACAAAACGCGGACTTCGGCAACCGAACTGGTGGCCGTCGACGGGTTCTCGAACTTGACGGTGTACGGTAAAGCCTGATCCACCGGCAGGAACTGCTGCGGGCCAAAGCCTTGCGGACCGGAAATGGAGGCCAACTGACCGGACTGGATCGACTGCTGATAGAAGCGCGAGAAGTCGAGCATGGTCAGCTCGTTGGACGCGTCGACCGAAGCAAAATCGGGCAAGGCGACCGTCACCGCAGTGGCGCCCGGCTGCGTGAAGCCGACGTAGGGCACGAAGATGTTGAAGGTCTCGAAGTAGGTCGGATGCGACAACTGCTGGTCGTAATCCTCGAACTCGGGCAAGGCCGGCACCGGAATCTCGCCTTCCATGCAATCGCTCTCTCGTGGTTCGTAATGGTCGATCTCGGCCAGTTTGGTCGGATCGCTGCCGTACCACTCGACGATCTTGTCGAAGAACTGCACCAGGTCGCCATTGGTGACGATCTGATCACCCGCCGGGCCGACCAGCACGCCGGTCGCCAGCGTGCTCATCAGGCTCTGCACCTTGATGTCCATGCGGATCGGCGGCGCTTCATCCACCGGCCGAATGATCTCGGCCTGTTCCAGCGCGCCGATATAGGCATCGGACCAGGTATCCGCATCGGCAGCAAGGGTGCGCAGCGACAGGGCGGCGCGTTTGAGCGCGAGGGTGGTGGCATCAGTGCGCGGGTCATCGATCTGAGCCTGAAGATCGGCATCCCCAAGGATGCGGGTTCGGATCACCAGCGCTTCGGTGCGTTGCTGGGCGATGAACTCGTCGCGGGTCATCGCGGTCGCCGCGGCGACGATGTTGAAGCGATACGGGATGAACGGGAGGACGCACTTGTCCGGCAAGCCTTCTTCCGAGTGGGCCAGATCCCAGAGTTCCCAGTACGGGTTGAGTAAAGCGTGCAGCGGATCGCTTTCCAGGCGCTGCATCGACTCCGGCCCGCCGGCCAGTTCCTGCTCGGCTTCCAGTTGCGGGTAGGCCTCGTAGAGCCCGACGCGCACGGCGTCCCAATTCTTGGTGGCGAAGGCTTTCAGCAGCGGGTAGGTCTGGACGTTGAACGTGTTGCCGACATAGCCGCCGGCAATCACGTCATAGGCATAGCCCTTGGACAGGATCTGGCCGGTGGTGTTGACCGCCGAGTCAAGGCTGGCCCATGGCACATCTGCCAGCGTGTTGTCGGGCGCGCCGCGCAAGTTGTTGTAGTAGTTGAGGAAGTCGAGGTCATAAACGTATTCGTTCTTGCCCATTTCGGGCACGCCGAACTCGAACTTCACATAGGGGGTGTCGACGTTGGTCAGGCTCTGCAGCGACACGCCGTAAATGCCGGTCTCGCCAGCCGCCAGCACGCGCGGGCCGCCGAGGCCGATGGTGACATCGGGCTCCAGCGCCCGTTCGATCAGGAAGCGGTAAGGCTCGATCGCCTCGTCGCCGTTCGGGTTGATCACCTTGACGTCGTACAGGCCATGCGGCGCCTCACGGAAATCGAAGGTGGCGCGGATCCAGGTGGAATCGAATACTTCGTAGCGGATTGGCTCGTACTCGGCGATGCCGGGTCGCACCAGTTTGAGGATGGCGTTCTCGGCCGGCGTATCGCCGTAACCGAACTTGGCGCCACGCACATCGATGGTGACCCAGCGGCTGTCGCCGCCCTGGTCGACATGGACGCTGCTGATGGCGAACGGCACTACTTCTGCCAGCAGTTTCACCGGCGTGTTGTCGGCGGGTTGGCTATGGCCACGGATCAGCACGTAGTAATCGCCCGGCTTGGTGGCGGCGATCACGGCGGTCTGGTCGGCCTGCAGCGGATTCTGGTAGCTGGCGTCGTAGTTGTAGCCATCCGGTACGGCGCCGTAGCGCAGGAAGACCTCGTTGGAAGCATCCTGGTTCGGCGTCGTCAACCGCACGCGCAGGGTTTCGCCTTCGCCCACGGTGAGTTTGTAGACCCGGCTCTGGCCGGTGCTGAGCGTGGTGTTTTCGACCACGCCAAGATGCAGTTCGTCGACCGTTACCGTCAGCGGATTCGGTGAGGTGGCGTAGTTGTTGAGTTCACCCGACGAGCGGTAAACGCCTTCGAACACCTCGTTGTAGATGTCCGGCCGCACGATCACCCGGTATTGCCC
>CAZUSF010000229.1:0-4407 GCA_964623355.1 uncultured Thiobacillus sp.
ATGCCCAGCCGCGCCATTTCCGGCAGCATGTCCATCGAATTCAAACTGGTCGGTTCTTCCAGCGCGTAATAGGTTTCGCCTTGAACTTCGAAGCGGCCTTTGCACAGCGTCGGGTAGCCGGCCTTTTCGTTATCGGCGTAGCGGTCGATCAGCACGCCGTTGAGGCGGGTTTCCATGCCTTTCGGCGTTTGTTCCCAGCGCACCGCATGACCCGGTGAACAGGCGCCGAAGGTGTTGGGCGAATCGCCGCAGGCGTAGGAAGACAACAAGCAGCGGCCTTCAACCATGACGCACAGGCCACCGAAGCCGAACAGTTCAATCTCCGCGTCGGTGTTGTCGATGACGTTTTCCACTTGCGCCAGCGACAACACGCGCGGCAACACGGCGCGTTGGATGCCGAATCGTTCGCGATAGAAATTGACCGCTTCGTAACTGGTGGCGGAACCCTGCACCGACAGATGCAGGCGCAATTGCGGATGGGTCTTGCGGGCATAGGCCATCAGGCCGGGGTCGGCCAGGATGATCGCATCGACACCCAGTGTGGCAGCGGTATCAACCGCCTTGTGCCAGCGCGATAGCGTCGTGGGTTGCGGGTAGGTATTCAGCGCCATCAACACCTTGCGGCGTTTTCCCTGGGCGTAGCGAATACCTTCCGCGAGCGATTTCTCATCGAAATTCAAGCCGGAAAAATTACGTGCGTTGGTGTTGTCCTTGAGGCCGAGATAGACACCATCGGCGCCATGATCGACAGCGGCTTTCAGCGCCGGCAGGCTGCCGGCGGGGCAAATCAGTTCAAGCAGAGGTGGGTTGGGCATGTCATCAACGAGATGTATAGCAGGGGTTAAACATACCTTCTTGTCTTTAATTGTGCTCAGGAAAAATGCGTTTCTGGATTCGCGACGGCGTTGAATATCCGCCAAATGCGGTGATGGCGGCCTTGATATAAGTTAATTCGCCATGGGCTGACTTTGAAGAGCTAAACAATGTGAACTGAACAATGCGTTCTCAGCAATGAATTGACCTTTCACAAATCATTTAGCGCATGCTCAGAATTACTATCTGAAACGCCATTGAAGTCGATGGTGATACGCCAAGGAAATCTGCATGTCCCCCCAAACAATCGCGCTACTACTGTCTCTTTCCATGCTGGCCGCCTGCAACGAGAAAGAGACGCCGCCGGTGCCGCAAGCGCGCATGGTGCTGGCGCATCAGGTGGAGATTGGCGCCGGTTTCAACCATGCCGAATATTCCGGCGAGGTGAAACCGCGATATGAAACCGCTTTGGCGTTCCGGGTTGGCGGCAAGCTGATCGAGCGGCGAGTGGAATTGGGCGACCGGGTTGTTGCCGGGCAGGTGTTGGCGCGGCTGGATTCGGCTGATCTGGCGCAGAGTCAGAAAAGCGCGGCGGCGCTGCTGGCGGCGGCGGAAGCCGACCGCGCCTTCGCCCAGGCCGACGTGGAACGCTATCGTGGCCTGAAAGCGCAGCAGTTTGTCAGCGCGGCGGCGCTGGATGCGAAAGAAACCGCGTTCAAGGCGGCGGCAGAAAAGGTCCGCGCCGCCGCCGCACAGAAATCGCTGGCCAGCAACCAGAGTGGTTATGCGGTGTTGAGCAGCGACAGCAACGGCGTGGTTGCCGCCGTGCTGGCGGAAGCCGGTCAGGTGGTCACGGCTGGTCAGCCGGTGCTGAGAGTGGCGCGCACGGATGAAAAGGAAGTCCTCATCGCAGTGCCGGAAAACCGGGTCACCGAGTTGAGCAAGGCGGGCGAGTTGACGGTGACGCTCTGGGCCGCGCCGGACAAACGCTATCGCGGCCGGGTGCGCGAGATCGCACCGCAGGCCGATGCGTTGACGCGGACGTTCTCTGCCCGGGTGGCGATTCTGAATGCCGATGCCGAGGTGCGCCTGGGCCAGACCGCGCGCGTACTGTTGTCGAATGAGGCGGCCGGCGCGGCCAGCTTGATTCCGCTTGGCAGCGTGTTCCAGCAAGGCAAACAACCGGCGGTATGGATCATCGGCAGCGATGGCCGCGTGCATTTGCGTCCGGTGACGGTAGCCGCCTGGCGCGAGGATGGCGTCGCGGTCAGCGGCGGGCTGGCGGCGGGTGACCGCATCGTAGCCGCCGGGGCGCACAAACTGATCGAGGGCGAGGCGGTGCGGGTGGCGGAAGGAGCGCGGCCATGAGCGCGTCGAAGGTCACCGGTTCGTCCCCTCTCCCGCAGGCGGGATACCGAAGGGTAGGGGCAGCATCAGAGGGTTGGGGAGAGGGGATTTTCAAGCGTATTCCGGCAAGGGTGCTCCCTCACCCCCGGCCCCTCTCCCGCTTGCGGGAGAGGGGAGGTAAAGCATGAAGTCCTTCAACCTTTCCGCCTGGTCGCTGGATCATTCCAGCCTGGTGGCGTTTTTCATGCTGGTGCTGACCTTGGGCGGCATCCTGGCTTACTTCAATCTGGGTCGTTCGGAAGACCCGGATTTCACCATCAAGATCATGGTGGTGCGCACCTTCTGGCCGGGCGCTTCGGCGCGCGAGGTGGAGCAGCAGGTCACCGACCGGATCGAGAAAAAACTGCAGGAACTGCCCAACCTGGACAACGTACGCAGTTATTCCAAGCCGGGCGAGTCGCTGGTGTTCATCGAGCTGCGTGATTTCACGCCGCCGAAACAGGTGCCGGAACTCTGGTATCAGGTACGCAAGAAGATCAACGACATGCGCCACACGCTGCCGGCCGGCGTGCAGGGGCCGTTTCCGAATGACGAATTCGGCGATGCCTTCGGCAATGTCTTCGCCCTGACCGGCGAGGGTTACACGCTGGCCGAACTGCGGCGTCAGGCCGATCGCATCGCGCAGGCGTTGCGTCGCACGCCGGATGTGGCAAAGGTGGATTTGATTGGCGTGCAGGACGAACGCATCTGGATCGAGATGTCGGCCGCCAAGCTGGCCGCGCTAGGCCTGGACCCGCGTTTGATCCTGCAGACGCTGCAGGCGCAGAACGCGATGACGCCGTCCGGCTATGTCGATAGCGACAGCGAACGCATCCGGATTCGCGTCAGCGGCAGTTTCGACAGCGTCGATGCGATCCGCGCCATCGGCATTAGTACCGGCGACAAGCTGTTCAGGCTGGGCGACGTGGCAAAAGTCTGGCGCGGTTACGCTGATCCGCAGCAGGCGCACTTCAAGTGGCAGGGCCAACCGGCGATCGGGCTGGCGTTGTCGATGACGCGCGGTGGCAATGTCATGCAACTGGGTGATCGGCTGCAGGCGGAAACCGCGCGTCTGCGCGCTGAATTGCCGGTCGGCCTGGCCCTGCATCAGGTCGCCAATCAGCCGGAGGTCGTGAAATTCAACGTGGATGAGTTCATGCGCAGCTTGCTGGAAGCGGTGGCCATCGTGCTCGCGGTGAGTTTCCTGTTCCTCGGTTTTCGCACTGGCCTGGTAGTGGCGCTGTCGATTCCGATCGTGCTGGCAGTGACCTTTTTGCTGATGAAACCGGCCGGCATCGATCTGCAGCGCATCTCGCTCGGCGCGTTGATCATCGCGCTGGGACTGCTGGTCGATGACGCGATCATCGCGGTGGAAATGATGGTGGTGAAAATGGAGCAGGGCTGGGAGAAATCGAAGGCGGCCGCGTTCGCCTACACTTCGACTGCATTTCCGATGCTGACCGGCACGCTGATCACCGCCGCCGGTTTTCTGCCGGTGGGCTTTGCCAAGAGCGCGGCCGGCGAATACACCTTTTCGATCTTCGCCGTGGTGGGCATCGCGCTGCTGACTTCCTGGATCGTGGCGGTGGTGTTCATCCCCTGGCTGGGTTCGCGCCTGCTCAACCGCGAAGCATTGATGGCGAAGGCGGCCAAGCATGCCGGCGATCCGTATGCCTCGCCGTTCTACCTGCGTTTCAAAGCGGTGGTGAACTGGTGCGTGGCGAATCGATGGATCGTCATCGGCCTGACCCTGGCCCTGTTCGTGCTTTCCATCGTCGGTTTCAAGCAGGGTGTGGAAAAGCAGTTCTTTCCGACCACCAATCGCCCGGAACTGCTGATCGACCTCTGGCTGCCGCAGGGTGCGTCGATCCAGGCCACGGACATCGAGGTGAAGCGGGTCGAGGCGATGCTGGCCAGCGATCCGGAACTGAAGGACAGGATCAGTCATTACGCCACCTATGTCGGCATGGGTAGCGTGCGTTTCTTCCTGCCGCTCGACCCGCAGACGCCGAACGACAATTTCGCCCAGTTCGTGTTGATGACCAAGGGGCTGGCCGAACGCGAGGCGGTGAAGACGCGGATCGAACAGCGCCTGGCGAGTGAATTCACCAGCTTGCGCGGGCGTGTGTTGCGTCTGGAGAACGGCCCGCCGGTTGGCTTCCCGGTGCAATTCCGGGTCAGTGGCCATGACCCCGATACGCTGCGCGT
>CAZUSF010000230.1:0-4404 GCA_964623355.1 uncultured Thiobacillus sp.
TTGGTGAACAGATACAGTTCTTCCACGGTCTGGTGCGGCGAGGCCAGCGCGCCGATGGCGGCAGCGCCTTTGCTGTCGCGTATCTGGGTCAGGCGGCTAGCGGTGAATTCCAGCGCATCCTGCCAAGTCGCCACTTGCCACTGGCCGTCCTTTTTCAGCATCGGCTGCGTCAGGCGCTGATCTGAATTCAGGGCTTCATAGCTGAAGCGATCCCGATCGGCAATCCAGCATTCGTTGATCGCCTCATTGTCCTGCGGTACCACGCGCAGAACGCGGTTGTCCTTTACATGCACCTGAATGTTGGCGCCAAGGCCATCATGCGGGCTCACCGATTTACGGCGTGACAGCTCCCACGACCGCGCCTTGTAGCGGAACGGCTTCGAAGTCAGCGCACCAACCGGGCAAAGTTCGATGACATTGCCGGAAAGTTCATGATTGACCTGGGTTTGCAGGAACGGCATGACTTCAACATGTTCACCACGCCCCGGCATGCCGAGTTCCATCAAACCGGCGATTTCCTGACCGAAGCGAATGCAGCGGCTGCAATGGATGCAACGCGTCATGTCGGTGGAAATCAGCGGACCGAGCTCCTTGTCTTTTACGACACGCTTCGGTTCGCCGTAGCGCGACGCCGAGCCGCCATACCCGACGGCGATGTCCTGCAACTGGCATTCGCCGCCCTGGTCGCAGATCGGGCAATCGAGCGGGTGGTTGATCAGCAGGAACTCCATCACACCAGCCTGGGCGGCAATGGCCTTTGGCGAATGCGTCTGCACCTTCATGCCATCGGTCACCGGCGTCGCGCAGGCAGGCAGGGGCTTCGGCGCTTTTTCCACTTCCACCAGGCACATGCGGCAGTTGGCGGCGATGGACAATTTCTTGTGGTAGCAGAAATGCGGAATGACGATGCCGGCCGCATGCGCCGCGTCCATCACCGTCGCACCCGCGGCGACTTCGATCTGCTTGCCGTCTATTTCGATCACAGGCATGTCAGTTGCTCACCATGCATTTCTTGTGTTCGATGTGGTACTCGAACTCTTTGCGGAAGTGTTTCACGAAACTGGCGACCGGCCCCACCGCCGCCTCGCCCAGCGCGCAGATGGTATTGCCGGCGATGTTCTTGCCGATGCGCAGCAATTCATCGAGATCTTCCGGCCGTCCCTGGCCCTGCTCGATGCGCCGCACAATACGGTACATCCAGCCGGTACCTTCGCGGCAGGGTGTGCACTGACCGCAGGATTCCTCGAAGTAGAAATAAGCCAGGCGCTGCAGCGCTTTCACCATGCAGACGCTGTCGTCCATCACGATCACCGCGCCGGAACCCAACATCGAACCAGCCTTGGCAATCGAGTCGAAATCCAGCGTGCACGCCATCATCACGTCGGCCGGCAACACCGGCGCCGAAGAACCACCCGGAATCACCGCTTTCAGCGTGTGACCCGTGCGCACGCCGCCGGCCATTTCGAGCAGGTCGGCAAACGGAGTGCCGAGTGGAATCTCGTAATTGCCGGGTTTGTTGACGTGGCCGGAGATCGAGAAAATCTTGCTGCCGCCGTTGTTCGGCTTGCCCAGTTCCAGGAAGGCCTGGCCGCCGTGGCGCATGATCCAAGGAATCGACGCCAGGGTTTCGGTGTTGTTGATCGTGGTCGGCTTGCCGTACAGACCAAAACTGGCCGGGAACGGCGGCTTGAAGCGCGGCTGCCCCTTCTTGCCTTCGATCGATTCCAGCAGCGCGGTTTCCTCGCCACAGATGTAGGCGCCATAGCCATGGTGCGCGTACAGCTCGAAGTTCCAACCGGAACCGAGGATATTCCTGCCCAGGAAACCGGCGGCGCGGGCTTCTTCCAGTGCGAGCTCCCACGACTGGTATTCCTCGTAGATCTCGCCGTGGATGTAGTTGTAGCCTGCCACCGCGCCCAGCGTGTAGCCGGCGATGATCATGCCTTCGATCAACTGGTGCGGGTTGTAACGGATGATGTCGCGGTCCTTGAAGGTGCCCGGCTCGCCTTCGTCGCTGTTGCAGACCACGTACTTGTCGCCGGAAAAACCGCGCGGCATGAAACTCCACTTCAGGCCGGTCGGGAAGCCGGCGCCGCCACGACCGCGCAGCGCGCTGGTCTTGACCTCGGCGATGATGTTTTCTGCCGGCGTCTTCTCGGCCAGGATTTTCTTCAGCGCTTCATAGCCGCCGCCAGCGATGTAGGTCGCCAATGATGCAGGTTCCGGATGTTGCAGCGTCCAGAGACAAACTTGGGTGTCGGGCGTGTTCAAACTCATTTCATGTCATCCAGGAGTTTGTCCACCGACTCCGGCGTCAGGTGGTCATGCATTTTGTGGTTGTTGTGCAGGCACAGCGGGCCGTGACCGCAGGCGCCCATGCACTCGCCTTCTTTCAAGGTGTAACGTCCGTCGGCGGTAGTTTCGCCGAAACCGATGCCCAACCTGGCCTGCATGTGCTCGGCGATCTGGTCCGCCCCCTGCAACTGGCAAGGCAGGTTGGTGCACAGGGTCACCTTGTTGCGGCCCACCGGTGACAGGTCATACATGTTGTAGAAAGTCGCCACCTCGTATACCGCGATGGCAGGCATGTCGAGATAGGTGGCGATGTATTCGATGCAGTCTTTCGACAGCCAACCCAACTCGACCTGGGCGATGCGCAAGGCGCTCATCACCGCCGACTGTTTCTGCTCGGCGGGGTATTTGGCGACCTCTTTGTCGATCAAGGCCAGAGATTGTGCGGAAAGCATGGAGATTTCTTACCTGTCTCTTATCTGTCTATATCGCCGAACACGATGTCCAGCGTACCGATGATCGCCACCACGTCGGCGATCATGTGGCCGCGCGACAACTCGTCCAGTCCGGCCAGATGCGAGAAACCCGGCGCGCGCAGTTTCAGGCGGTACGGTTTGTTGGCGCCGTCTGAAATCATGTAGACGCCGAACTCGCCCTTGGGATGCTCCACCGCCGCATACGCCTCGCCTTCCGGCACATGCATACCCTCGGTGAACAGCTTGAAGTGGTGGATCAGCTCTTCCATGTTCGACTTCATGCCGACCCGCGACGGCGGTGCGATCTTGTGATCTTCAACGATCACCGGACCAGGGTTCTTCTTCAACCAAGCGACGCACTGCTGAATGATGCGGTTGCTCTGGCGCATTTCTTCCATGCGCACCAGATAACGGTCGTAGCAGTCGCCGGTACGGCCGACCGGAATCTCGAAGTCCATGCGGTCGTAGACTTCATACGGCTGCATCTTGCGCAAGTCCCAGGCGATGCCGGAACCGCGCAGCATCGGGCCAGTAAAACCGAGCGCCTTGGCGCGATCCGGATCAACCACGGCAATGCCGACGGTGCGCTGTTTCCAGATGCGGTTATCGGTCAGCAGGGTTTCGTATTCGTCGACATAGCCGAAGAAGCGATTCGAGAAATCTTCCAGGAAATCAAGCACGCTGCCCTGACGGTTTTCGTTCATGCGACGAATTTCGACCGCATCCTGACGCTTGTTCGACTGGTAATGCGGCATGCGATCCGGCAGGTCGCGGTAGACGCCGCCCGGACGGTAGTACGCCGCGTGCATGCGCGCGCCAGACACCGCCTCGTAGGCGTCCATCAGGTCTTCGCGCTCACGGAAGGCGTAGAGGAACACCGTCATCGCGCCAATATCGAGCGCGTGCGTACCGAGCCAGAGGAGGTGATTCAGGATGCGGGTGATTTCGTCGAACATCACGCGGATGTACTGCGCGCGTTCCGGCACCTGGATGCCGACCAATTTCTCGATCGCCATGCAGTAGGCATGTTCGTTGACCATCATCGACATGTAGTCGAGACGATCCATGTACGGCACCGACTGCAGGAAGGTCTTGGTTTCCGCCAGCTTCTCGGTGCCACGATGCAGCAGACCGACGTGCGGATCGGCACGCTCGATGACCTCGCCGTCGAGCTCCAGCACCAGACGCAGCACGCCGTGCGCGGCCGGATGCTGCGGACCGAAGTTGATCGTGTAGTTGCGGATTTCGGCCATTAGGCGGCTCCTCGCTGACCGACATCGCCGTACTGGTCTTCGCGCACGATGCGCGGCGTGATTTCGCGCGGCTCGATGCTGACCGGCTGATACACCACACGCTTGAGTTCGGGGTCGTAACGCATTTCAACATGACCGGAAATCGGGAAGTCCTTGCGGAACGGATGACCGATGAAACCGTAGTCGGTCAGGATGCGACGCAGGTCCGGGTGGCCGTCAAAAATGATGCCGTACAGATCGAATGCCTCGCGCTCGAACCAGTTCACCGCCGGCCAGACATCGATCAGCGAAGCGATGATCGGCAACTCGTCGTCAGCGCAGAAGGCGCGCACACGCAGCCGGTGATTGCGCTTGATCGACAGCAGATGCAGCACCACTGCAAA
>CAZUSF010000231.1:0-4374 GCA_964623355.1 uncultured Thiobacillus sp.
ACCCTGATCTGGGTGGCCCGCGCCGCGCACCTGACTGCGCCGCTTGCCCACCGACTGACCGACCTGGCGAAGGCTGGCCTGCTGGGTGAAGACGAAGCACGTGCGGCCTGCGCCGAACTGCGTTTTCTTGCGCATCTGCGCATCCGCCTGCATTTGCTCGCAAATCGACGCGAAGACCGCCTGCTGTTTGAATTCCAGGAACGCATTGCCGAAGGCATGGGCATTGCCCGCGTCAGCGAAATCGAACCGCAAGTGCGCCGCGCCTCGGAACGCCTGATGCAGCGTTATTACCGCGCAGCCAGGCATATCCGACTGATCAACGAACTGGTCATGGGCGAATTGCGCTTCCGCCTGCTGCCCAAGGTGAAAAGCCTGCCTTTGACTGCATCAATCGAGCATGCGGCCGATTTTCACCTGACCGGAAATATGCTCGATGCGCGGGAATCGCTGTTCAATGAAAAACCCGGACTGCTGCTGGAAACCTTTCTCATCCTGGCCCGTGAACCCGGCGTCAGCGGCTGCACGCCGCGTCTGCTGCGAGCGCTGTCGCGCGCCGGCCGCGGCATCGACGCCAGCTTCCGCCGCGACCCGGCAAACCATCAGCGCTTCATTGCGCTGCTGAGCCAACCAAAAGGCATCACGTTGGCGATGCGGTTGATGCATCGGCTCGGCATCCTTGGCCGTTATATCCCGTTGTTCGGCCGCATTACCGGCCAGATGCAACATGACCAGTTCCATATCTATCCGGTCGATGAGCATGTCCTGATGGTGTTGCGCAATCTGCGCCGACTGGCGGCGCCGGAGTATGCCCACGAATTCCCCCTCGCGCATCGTCTGATGAACGAGTTCGAACGCCAGCAGGTTCTACTTCTGGCCGCGCTGTTCCACGACATCGGAAAAGGCCGCGGCGGCGATCATTCCAGCCTGGGCGCGGTCGATGCACGCCGCTTCTGCCGCTCGCATGGTCTCGACAAGGCAGACACCGAACTGGTGACCTGGCTGGTTGCTCAGCACCTGACACTGTCGCAAACCGCGCAGAAGCAGGATCTCTCCGACCCGGAAGTGATCACCGCCTTTGCCCGACGTTGCGGCGATGTACGCCACCTGACCGGGTTGTATTTGCTCACCATGGCCGACATTCGCGGCACCAGCCCGAAAGTCTGGAATGCATGGAAAGACAAGCTCACCCGCGAACTCTATCTGGCGGCGCGTCGCGTGCTGGAAGGCAACGCTCCGAGCGTGGATGACATCGAGGAAAAGAAGGAACAAGCCCGCGCCCAACTGCGTCTTTATGGATTTGCGGCAGACACCGAAAACGCGCTCTGGAATCGCCTCGACGACATCTATTTCCTGCGTCAGGACGCGCGCGATATTAGCTGGCAAACCCGCCGCCTCCTGCCGGTGCTGGATCATCAGGAAGCCATCGTGCGGGCGCGTCTGGCGCCGGTGGGCGAAGGCGTCGAAGTGCTGGTCTTCGCGCCGGACGAAGAAGCCCTGTTTGCCCGCATCTGCGCCTTTTTTGCCCGCCTCGGCTACAGCATCCTGGCGGCGCGCATTCACACCACGCATGACGGTCGCGCGCTGGACACCTTTTACGCGCTTGATCAGGAACATCCGCAGGTTCCGTATCGCGACTTCCTGAATTACATCGAACACGAGTTGGCGGCCGAACTCTCCCGCCACGCGCCGCTGGGCGCACTCCCCGCAGGCCGTGTACCGCGTCGTTTGAAAGCCTTCCCGCTGGAACCCGAAGTCAATCTCGCGCCCAGCGACAATCGCCGTGAGGGCGCCCTGCCCGACTATGTCCTCACCTTCACCGCCGGCGACCGTCCCGGCCTGCTGGCGCAAGTTGCGCAGGTGCTGCATCACAGCGGCGCCAGCGTGGTCACCGCGCGGATCAATACGCTGGGCAGTCGTGCCGAAGACGTATTCGTGCTGGAAGGTGAAGCTCTGGAACGCGCTTCGACCAGGCTGGAACTGGAACAGTCCTTGATCGGCGCGCTGCGGGTTTAAGTCACACGGCTGTAAGTCCGCAGGTTGTCCTGCACCACAGACGAAAAAAAACCATCGGTGAAATCACTGATGGTTTTTTAGACATCACCGCGGCAAGCCGCGGTGAAAAATACATCGATACTGCTTACTTGTTCACCGGTGAATTGGGATCAAACAGATAGGCCATGATGTCGGCAATCTGCTTCTGATTCAGCACACCGACTGCACCCATACGCGGCATGTTGGTACATGCGAAATAGGTGTGCGGGTTGTAGATCACGTCATAGGTGTACTTCAGCATGTCCTCGCTGGCGCCGCGATTCTTGCCGTAACCGGTCAGGCTGGGGCCGATGTCGCCGCCAGTGCGGTCGGTGGCCAGTTGGTGGCAGTTGTAGCAATTGCCGCCGGCTTCACGATTTGAGTGATCGTCCGGATTGTGCGCGGTACGGTAACCGAAACCCGACCATGCCAGCTCGCGGCCTTTCTTCCAGTCGCCCAGCTTGAAGCCGCCTTCCGGGTACTTGATCGAAGCAGCCGCCAGGGCCATGACCTTTTCCCGCGCTTTGTCGCTCAGCTCCTCGCCTTTCATCAACGAGCAGGCTTTCTGGATTTCGTCCTGTTCCAGGCGAGCACGGCCGCTGGTGCCTTCCTGCGTGGCCTGCTTCAGGTCATAGCTGTCGGTTTCAAAGATCAAATATTCAGCCAGATCCTTGGATGACATCTTGGTGTAGTCAACCTTGGTTGCCGCAGCCGGAGCAGGAGCAGCGACCACTGCAGCAGGTTTCGCCGCTTCAGCCTTACCCGCATTGGTTGCGGAACATCCGCCGGCGATCAACAACAGAGAGGCGGCTGCAAGCGCCGCGATAGGGGTTTTCTTGAACATGTATTAAGTCTCCTGGTGAGTCGGCAATTAGCGTTTCAGGTCGGGCACGATGGCCGGCTCACCCCGCGCGGCGTCGGTCCAGAACGAAATCATCGCGATCGAAGCGTCGGAACCGATCTTGATATTGGGATAACGCATCTGCCACAGGCATTCGAGCACGCGATGCTGGCTGCTGCGGACTTCTTCATGGCTGGTGCGATGCGCCGGCCAGGAAATCGCCTTGGTCCAGTCCGCCGGATCGAAAATATTGGGCAGCACGGAGGCGCGAATACGCTTGCCGGTCTGGGTATGGCAGGTCGCGCAATTGAAATCCATGCTGCCGGAACGACGGTAGAACATCACTTCACCCGCATCGCGCATGGCTTTTTCCAGCGGATGCTTCATCGGCGGATTCCACGGCATGCCGCTGGACTTGCTGGCGACGTAGGTTTGCAGCTTCATCATGTCCGATTTGGAACCATGCTTCTGCTTGATCGACGGATCATCATTGGTGAAGCCTTGCAGCGTCTTCATGCAATGCACCAGACGAGTATCGAGGTCCATGACCTTGCCGGTATCAGCAAAGTAGCGCGGCAGTTCGGCATGCGCGCCTTCCAGAACGCCCGGGCCTTTACCGAAATCGCATTTCTCCAGCGAAGCGTTCTTCGGACCACGCGCCTGCTTGAACAGCTTTTCACCTGCTTCAGCGACTTCCCAAGCCGGATTGTCCGGCATCATCATCAAGTTTTGCGGGCTCTGGGTCAGATAGCTTGAGTTGTTGGTCTTCTTGATCTGCAACTCAAGGGCATCTTCCGGCAGCATGCCCGAACTGGCGTAGGCAACGCCCGCCACAGCCAGCGCTAAAGGAAGCGCGAGCAAGTTTTTTTTCAACATTTATGTCTCCTTCAAAGTGGACAAGGTTGTAACTACAGCGCTTCTTGCTTGGTACATCGCAACCGCGCGTAGCGGCAGCGAGTAAAGAAGTTCCGGAAGATTAAAGTAAAAAAAGCCAGAAATGGATGAGCAATTCGACCTAATCAATCAACAATTCGTGAAAATTGCCGAACAATATTGATGCCCTGTGGTTGAACGTCTACATCCTTCCTGAAATACGTCGCCTCGCCCCCTTGATCAAGATGACTTCCGAACAAGACTTGCTCTTCATGCGCGCCGCCATGGCGCAAGCCGAACGGGCGCACGCGGCCGGCGAAGTGCCGGTCGGCGCGGTGCTGGTGGTCGATGGCGAAATCGTCGGACGCGGCTACAACCAGCCGATCAGCGCACACGACCCCAGCGCGCATGCCGAAGTCATGGCGCTGCGCGACGCGGGTCTGCACCAGGCCAACTATCGCCTGCCCGGCAGTACTTTGTACGTCACGCTGGAACCTTGCGTGATGTGTTGCGGCGCGATCATGCATGCGCGTGTCGAACGTGTTGTGTTCGGCGCGCGCGACCCGAAAACCGGCGCCGCCGGCAGCGTCATCGACCTGTTCGCCGAAGCACGCCTGAACCATCACGCG
>CAZUSF010000232.1:0-4345 GCA_964623355.1 uncultured Thiobacillus sp.
TCCTTCAGCAAGAAATTTGGTTCAACCTTGCCAAGGTTCGGGTAAAAACAATTCCCATGCCTACCCCAATCCATCTGGAAGTCACGTTGCAGTTTCTGCCGGCGCCGCCGCACACCGTTTTTTCGGTTGCGGGTGATGTCGAATCGATGCTTGGTTACAGTGCCAGCAGTCTTCTGCAAGGTACGGTATCGGTCCCGGCGCTGATCCACCCTGACGATCAGGATGTGCTGGATAACATGCTGAGCATTCAGCCTCGATCTGAATCTCAGCCACGACCTCAGGTGTGCAACCTTCGCATGCGCCAGGCAAACGGACGCATCCGTTGCCTGGTTGCTGAATGCGATCAGGAATCGACCGTCAATGGCGCTGTTCTCAAGCTGCGGCTGCGCGATGCCAAGAGTCTGTTCGACCCTCATGATCCACTGGCTGCCAACGCGGGTTTTCGCTCGATTATGGAAAACACCAACGATTTCATCTTTTTCAAGGATCGAAATCACGTATTTACCAGCGCCAGCCAAACCCTGGTCAGCGTGACCCAGCCATCGGAGCGCTGGACTGATCTGATCGGGCAGACAGATTACGATGTGTTCCCCGAGGAATATGCCGACATCTACTATCGCC
Source organism: uncultured Thiobacillus sp. (assembly GCA_964623355.1). Classification (GTDB taxonomy): domain Bacteria; phylum Pseudomonadota; class Gammaproteobacteria; order Burkholderiales; family Thiobacillaceae; genus PFJX01. The sequence continues at coordinate 622 of CAZUSF010000232.1, forward strand.
TGGAAAAGCAGGTGTTTGCGGGTATTTCGGTAGCGCATGAGATCCAGAGATACGAGACCAATGACGGCTTGAAAGGCTGGGTCGATAACCGTAAATACCCGATCAGGAATGCGCAGGGCGAGATCACTGGTCTGTTTGGTATCGCCCGCGTGATTACCGATAGAGTCATCGCCGAACAGGCATTGCGGGAGGAGAGGGAAGCCCTGCAACTGATCCTGGACTACGCACCGATCGGGATCTGGTTACAGGATGGCAACGGCAAGATTGCCTTCGTCAACAAGGCCTTTTGCCAGGCGACCGGCATAGCGGAAGCGCAGTTTCTGTCGGTTGACCATTACATCGAACTGATTCCGGATGAATTTCGGCCGCAATGTCTTGCCTCGGATAAAAAAGCTTTGGCGAGTGACGGCATCAGCATCTCCCATCAGCGCCTGCCTTTCGTCGATGGCCAGATCCATGATTTGCGCATTATCAAGGCGGTCAAGCGAGATGCTGAGCAGCGACCAGTGGCACTGGTCGGATTGAGTCTGGATATCAGCGAGGAACTCAGGCAGAAACAAGCGCTGCTGCTGGAGCGGGACAGTACCCGCAACATTCTTGCAACAGTGGAAGCGATGATTGTCGCGCTCGATACCGAGGGCCGGATCACGCTGGTCAACCGCAAGGGTTGCCAGATATTGGGTTACAGCGAGGATGAGTTGATTGGCCAGGATTGGTTTGCCACCTGCCTGCCGCGCAACATCGATGTCGACCAGGTGCGTGAAGTTTTCAAAATGGCGTTGGCAGGCAACCTCTCCGGTTCGGAATACTACGAAAACCCGGTGCGCACCCGCAGCGGCGAGGAGCGTCTGATCGCCTGGCACAACAGCACGATCCGTGACAGGGACGGCAGCATCATCGGCGGCCTGTCCGCTGGCGAGGACATCACCGAGCGCAGAAAAGCCGAAATCGCCCTGCGTGAAAATGAACAATTGCTGCATGCGGTCATCGATGAAATTCCCGACCCGGTGATTCTCAAAGACCGCAACGGTAATTTCCTGCTCTGCAACCGGGCCGTCGCCAAGCTTTACAACACCAGCCCTGAAGCGATGGTGGGAAAACATGACGGTGACTTTGGTGTGCCGAAAGAGATGGCCGATGCGTTCCGCAGCAACGTGCTTGCAATCATGGCGAAAGGCGAAGCGGAAATCGTCTTCGAAGATAGCCAGGACAGCGAAAGCGGCGAAATTCATCACTATCGATCAATTAAAAAGCCATTCAAGGACGCACTTGGCCAGGACCAGATTCTGGTCGTAGCGCAGGATATTACGGACATCGTCAAAGCCCAGGCAAAGATTGCCGTCAGCGAAAAACGCTTGCAGGAAGTGCTGGCCATCACCAACGAAGGAGTATGGGATTGGCATATTCCGAGCGGCAAGGTGCTTCACAACCGGCAATGGTTCACGCTATTTGGTGCGCAGCCAGGCGAAATCGATGAAACCCTCGAAGGCTTTGTCAAACTGATCCATCCTGAAGATCGGGAAACCGTTCTGAAACTGATTTCTGCGATGCTTGAAGGAAGCAGTGCCGACTATCACTCGAAGCATCGCCTATTAACCATTAATGGTCGGCCGATATGGGTGCTGGACCGGGGGCGCGTCGTCGAAAGGGACAAAAACGGCAAGGCTGTCAGGGTCATTGGCAGTGTCACTGACGTCACCTACCAGATCGAATATCAACACCAGCTGGAGCATATCGCCCACTACGATACCCTGACCGGCTTGCCCAACCGCGTCCTGCTGGCTGATCGCCTGCACCAGGCCATGTCGCAAGCACTTCGGCGCGGGGACAAGTTGGCAGTCGCTTATCTCGACCTGGACGGTTTCAAGGCGATCAACGATTTTCATGGGCATGATGTGGGCGATCGCCTGCTGACCACGCTGGCCAGCCATATGAAGCGCGCCTTGCGTGAGGGCGATACGCTGGCGCGTCTGGGCGGTGACGAATTCGTCGCGGTTATCCTTGATCTGCCGGATGTCGAATCCTGTGTGCCGTTGCTTTCGCGTCTGCTCTCGGCGGCAGCGGAAGTGGTCCATGAAAACGGCAATGCGCTGCGTGTTTCCGCTAGTCTGGGGGTGACCTTTTACCCGCAGGCTGAGGCGATCGACGCCGACCAGATGCTGCGCCAGGCGGATCAGGCGATGTATCAGGCCAAGCTGGCGGGCAAAAATCGATACCACATCTTCGATACCGAGCAGGATCGCAGCGTGCGCGGCCATCATGAAAGCCTGGAGCGGATCAAGCAGGCGCTGGATGAACGGGAGTTTGTTCTCTACTACCAGCCCAAGGTGAACATGCGGACTGGTGTCGTCATTGGCGCCGAGGCATTGATCCGCTGGCAGCACCCGGAGCGCGGCTTGTTGCCGCCCGCAGCCTTCCTGTCCCTGACCGCCGACCATCCTCTGGCGATTGAAATGGGTGAATGGGTGCTGGATACGGCGATGACGCAGATCGAGACCTGGAAGACTACCGGCCTGCTGCTGCCGGTCAGCGTTAATATCGATGCGATGCAGCTTGAGCAAGACGATTTTGTCGATCGCTTGCGGCAGCAACTGGCTGCTCACCCTGCGGTCGCGGCCGGCGATCTGGAACTGGAAGTGCTGGAAACCAGCGCGCTGGAAGACATTGCCCACGTTTCCAGCGTGATCCTGGCTTGCCGCGAGATGGGTGTTGGTTTCGCACTGGATGACTTCGGTACCGGCTATTCGTCGCTGACCTATCTGAAGCGTTTGCCGGCCGGCATGTTGAAAATTGATCAGAGCTTTGTCCGAGACATGCTGGATGATCCCGACGATCTGGCGATTCTTGATGGTGTCCTCGGCCTTGCCACTGCTTTCCGTCGCCAGGCGATCGCGGAAGGGATGGAAACCCTGGCGCATGGTGAAATTCTGCTGCAACTCGGTTGTGAGCTCGCGCAGGGCTATGCCATCGCCCACCCCATGCCGGCCGCAGAGATACCCGACTGGCTGGCGTCATGGCGTCCGGATGCAGCCTGGCTTGGCCGTGCCCCGATCCGCCGGGAAGACCTGCCAATTTTGTTCACCTGGGTGGAACATCGAGCCTGGATTGCTCAGGTGTTGGGCTACTTGCGGGGAGAGCTTAGCGCGGGACCGCCGTTGGATTTCAAAGAGTGCCGTTTTGGGGAATGGCTCAGCCATGCTGGCGAGCGGCATACCGATCAACAAGCAGCCATCGCGGCCATCGAACCTTTGCATATCGAAATTCACGCCCTGGCGACGGCGTTGATCAGCTTTAAACAACTTGGCCAGACGGATGCGATGCTGGAAAGGATGGATGGCTTCTACCGCTTGCGCGACCGTTTGCTGACGCAACTATTGGAGATGTTGCGTTGATAAAACCCTGAAACCATCGAGTAGGGTGCGCCATGCGCACCCTACCGGGTTGTTTCGCTTGGCTGCCGGTTACTTGTCCGCCGCTGCCGCCACCGCTGGCGGGATGCGTTCGATCAGACGGTGATCGAACGGCTTCGGAATGATGTAGTCGCGGCCGAATTCCAGCTTGTCCAGCTTGTAGGCTTCCAGCACTTCCTGCGGCACTGGTTCGCGCGCCAGGGCGGCGAGGGCTTTCGCCGCGGCGATCATCATCGGTTGGGTAATGGCTTTGGCGCGGGCGTCGAAGGTGCCTTTGAAAATGTACGGGAAGCCGAGCACGTTGTTGACCTGGT
>CAZUSF010000233.1:0-4339 GCA_964623355.1 uncultured Thiobacillus sp.
GGCGCTGGATGGCTTCACCGGTGCCACGCCGCTGGCAGTGTGGAAGTTCGACAACGTGCTGGCGACGCCGTCCGACTTCCTCACCGGCGCCGTTACCGCCAGCGCGGGTGAAACCTCCGCCATCCTGATTCTGCTTTGCGGCGGCTATCTGATGCTGCGCAGGTACATGGACTGGCGGATTCCGCTGGCGATCCTCAGCAGTGCAGCACTGACCGCGCTGGTGTTCCAGATGATCGATCCGAATCGTTATCCCGACCCGCTGTTCGTGCTGCTTTCCGGCGGCCTGATGCTGGGCGCGGTGTTCATGGCGAGCGATATGTCGACTTCACCGGTGACGCCGAGAGGGGTCTGGATTTACGGCGCGTTGATCGGTGTTACCACGGTGATGATTCGTTATTTCGGCGGCCTTACCGAAGGCGTTATGTACGCCATCCTGATCGGAAACGCATTGACGCCGCTGATTGACCAGGTGACGCAGCCGAAGGTGTTCGGGCAGGTGAAAGGGAAGAAAGCATGAGCGAAGCCGCCTCCCTTCAACCCGCCACGCCGAGCGCGGCAATGATTCGCACACTGGGCATTGTCGCCACGGTGTGCGGCATCCTGATCGTCAGTGCTTATGAAGGCACGCTGGATGCGGTGACCGCGAACAAGAAGCTGGCACTTGAGCGCGCGGTGTTCAAGGTCATTCCCGGCGCTTCCAGCGTCAAGGAATTTGTCGCCGGCAGTGGCGGCATCACACCGGCCGGGCCGACGATCGCGGCGGGCGGTGTGAAGTTCTATGCCGCCTACGACCAGGCCGGCACGCTCAAGGGAGTCGCCGCCGAGGGCGCCGCCAAAGGCTATGCCGATACGGTGCGCGTGATGTACGCCTATGATATGACGCGCCAGGTGATCACAGGATTCGGTCTTGTTTCGATGCGGGAAACGCCGGGTATCGGCGACAAGATCATTACCGATGCCGCTTTCCAGAAAAACTTCATCGCGTTGGATGCGAGCCTCGCCGCCGATATGAAATCGCTGGCGCATGCGATCAAGGTGGTGAAGCACGGCAGCAAGCAGAATGCCTGGGAAATCGACGCCATCGCCGGCGCCACGGTGACTTGCAAGGCGGTTGGCAAGGGCATCAACGACAGCGCGCAGAAACTGCTGCCGTTGCTGGCGCCGCATTTGAACACGTTGCAAGGAGGCAATTGATATGGCCATCCCGGGACAGAAACAACTCTCCAACGTCGAGGAACTGCTGGAAGGCATCTGGAAGCAGAACCCGGTGTTTGTCATGGTGCTAGGCATGTGCCCGGTGCTGGCGGTTTCGGTTTCTGCCGTCAACGCGCTCAGCATGGGCCTGGCGACCACCTTCGTGCTGCTCGGCTCCACCTTGCTGGTTTCGTTGCTGCGCAATGTCATCCCGAAGGAAGTCCGCATCGCCACCTACATCCTGATCATCGCCACCTTCGTCACCGTGGTCGATTACCTGATCCAGGCGATCAGCCTGGCGGTGTACGACGCGCTGGGCGCGTTTATTCAGCTCATTGTGGTGAATTGCATCATCCTTGGCCGCGCCGAAGCGCATGCATCGAAGAATCCGCCGCTGACCACGGTGCTGAATGCGCTTGGCATGGGGGCGGGTTTTACCATCGGCCTGCTTGCGCTCGGCTCGGTGCGCGAAATTCTCGGTGCCGGCAAGCTGTTCGGCATCGCGCTGTTCGGGCCGGAGTTCCAGCCCTGGGTGGTGATGGTGCTGCCGCCGGGTGGCTTCTTCGTGCTCGGCGCCTGGTTGTTGCTGTTCAACTGGCTAAACAGTCGCAAGACCAAAGCCGCGTCGCTGCCTCCGACCTCGTTGCCACCTGCTGAGGGTCACGCCCATGTCTGAAACGCTGGGTCAAATCTTCATCAGCACCTTGCTGGCCAACAATCTGGTACTGGCCATGTTCCTCGGCCTGTGCCCGTTTCTGGGCGTTTCGGCGCGGCTGAATACCGCGCTGCCGATGGGCGCTGCCAGCACTTTTGTAATGATCGTTGCCAGCCTCTGCGCGTTTGCGCTGAACTGGCTGGTCACCGCTTTCGATCTGGAATTCCTGCGCCTGATCTCGTACATCGTGATCATCGCCTCGGCGGTGCAACTGGTGGAAATGGTGCTGAAAAAGTACAGCCCGGTGCTATTCCGCGCCCTCGGCATTTATTTGCCGTTGATCACCACCAACTGCGCCGTGCTTGGCATTGCGCTGTTCCAGACCGCGCGCGAATACAGCTTCACCCAGTCGCTCACCTTTGCCGTCGCCGGTGGCGCCGGCTTCACGCTGGCCTTGCTGTTGATGGCTGGCCTGCGCGAGCGCTTGCGTCTCGCCATCGTACCCAATGTGGTGCAGGGCACGGCGCTGTCATTGATGCTGGCCGGCCTGCTGTCGCTCGCTTTCATGGGCTTCGCCGGCCTGGGAGCGGGCGGATGACCTACCTGATCACCATCGTTTTGATCATGGCAGTGGCGTTGTTCGGCATCACGGTCGATCGGATCTATCGCTCGTTTGCCCAGCGCAACCCGCAACTCGGGCCGTTTCGCGATGTCGACAAAGGCTGCGGCAGTTGTTCGGGTAGCAGCAAGTGCAGCAGCGGGAGTTGTTCAAGCCGCCCTGAATGAGCTAGTGGCGTTGTAGGAGGCTCCGCTTGCGGGCCGATTTTGCAACGATCGCGCCGCAAGCGGACGCTCCTCCGGCGTGGACAATTGCCGGATTCAGGATTAACCGTTCAGCGCAGCAAGCTGACGATTGCCAGCAGCATCGCCGCCAGCGCGATGACGGCGAAGAGAACATCCCAACGACGCGGTTTGCCCGACTGCAGTTTGGTCTGAAGTTCAAGTTCCTCGACACGCATCAACAGAGCCGCGCTGACCCCGTCCAGGCGGGTGGCCTGCGCATGCGCCTGATTCGCCATGCTCTCGCAGCGGGCGAGACTCTCATTCAAGTGGCTGAGTTGCTGCCTGAGTTGAAGCGTCAGCCGCTCCGACATCTCGCTTTCGCTGGTTTGCAAGGCGGTCAGGGTTTTTTCAAACTGCGCCGCCAGAGTCTTCACCGCCTCGGCATTGTGGGTGACCGCAGTCTGTAACTCGGTAATCTGTTGCGCGACCAGATCAGACGAAACATCTTGCCCCTTGCGACTGGTAAAGGCGGGAATCGCCGCCGCGACGATATTGCTGAGGTAGGGCAGGGCGGCTTTCAGAACGGGCAGCCAGACAGCCATGGTTCGGATTCCGATCGAAGAAGGTTACTGGCGGGACTTTTCTTCTTTCTTGATCTTCTTGGCTTCCTTCTTTTCCTTCATCGTCTTGGCGGGTTCTTTCTTGACGGGTTTCTTGCTTTCCTGGCCTTTCATGATCTTCTCCTGAAAACATGTTCCGCAGCGACATGCCACGGTGCGCTCCAATGATAGGCGTGGAAGCGGTTTCAGCCTAGATCCAGACTTTTCCCTTTTCCAACAAGGAATGAGTCTGAAGAGGGCAAAAGGGATCGAACACAGAAGGCATGGTGATCGATATGAACGAAGGCAAGACCAAACGCGATACCAGCAGGCGGCCGGCTTGCGGGCCGAAAAAACGAATCACAAACCAAATGCGTCATTCAGTGCCTGGCGCAAAACTTCGACGGATTCCGGGTGATACAGCTTGCCGCCAGGTGTTCCATCGCCAGAAAACAGCATGACTGTACCGTCGCTGGCGCCGTGTTTTTCGGCAAAGGCCTGGCCGTCAGCCATGCCCAGGTGCGCAACCAGGAAATCAACCTTGCCGGCATAGTCGGCGCGAATCTCGTTCATCAGTTCCATCACCGCCATGCCACCGCCGTAATTCATGTCAAACGCCAACACCAGCGTCGGCTGACCAGAACCGATGCGCGAAAGATCAGTGGGGTAAGCGCCGCTGGGTAACTGAGTCCAGATAAAGCTGCCAACGCCACCAATAATCAACAGCGTGATCAGAAACTTTTTCCAGCCTGATAAAGGTTTCGGTAGCGTCTTGGTGTTGTTTTCGGTCATTGATTTTTCCTGGGTTTAAAAAAATGAACGGGTGCGCCAGTCATGGTTGGTGCGCAAAGCTGGAGCGGCAAAACGCCAGTATCCTGCAATGCTGCGTGCCTGATAACAGCTTGTCAAAAAGATCCGGGACAGGTTTTGGGATTCAGGTTTCAGGCGGAAATCATGGCGGCTTTTTTGCGGAGAAGTCACCAGCGGCCTGGCACGGCATTCACGCCAAGGCAGGATATTCGGGCCCGGATAGTGGCGTTTGAGAGTATTCTGTAACAACACCAACTCCCATTATCCTTAGTAATAAATGACAGGCATTGAACGGGTC
>CAZUSF010000234.1:0-4295 GCA_964623355.1 uncultured Thiobacillus sp.
CGCCGTCGGCAACTTCGGTTCCGGCTGGACCTGGCTGGTGAAAAAGGCCGACGGTACCGTCGACATCGTCAACATGGGCGCCGCCGGCACCCCGCTGACCACCGCGGACAAGCCCCTGCTCTGTGTCGACGTCTGGGAACACGCCTACTACATCGACTACCGCAATATGCGTCCGAAGTTCGTTGAAACCTTCCTCAGCAGCCTGGTCAACTGGTCATTCGCAGAAGCCAATTTCGCCGCTTGATGCGGACTGATTCGTCGGAATAAGGTACTAAAAAAGAGGTACTGAAAAAAGTCTCTGGCGAAATCAATAAAGTAATAAAACTCAAAGGGGCCACAATTTGTGGCCCTTTTTTTATTCTGATTCACCCTCGTTGCTACATGAATCCTTGAGTGAGTAACCACATGCAAGATCGCCCTCAATCGATAGCTGAAGAAAGAGCCAACAGCCTGAGCCATGGCTTCGGTTTTCTGCTGTCGCTGGTGGCCGCGCCGGTGCTCATCATCGCCACCGCGCGGCAGGGAAATGCGCTGAACATTGTTGGCGCCAGTGTCTTCGCCATCACCATGGTGATGTTGTACCTCAGTTCGACGCTGTATCACGCGCTGCCGCCGGGACGCGCCAAACACCGGTTCGGCAAGATCGACCACGGCGCAATCTATCTGTTCATCGCCGGCACCTATACCCCCTTCTCGCTGGGTGTCCTGAATGGCGCCTGGGGCTGGACCCTGTTCGGCTTGATCTGGGGGCTTGCCGTTGTTGGACTGCTGCTGAAAGCGTTCGACAAACTGTCGCACCCCCTGCTATCGACTGGTCTTTATCTGGCAATGGGCTGGCTGGTAGTGATCGCGGCGGTTCCCTTGCTGGAGCGCGTATCCACTGCCGGGGTAGGTTGGCTGGTTGCCGGCGGTCTCGCCTACACGGTTGGCGTCTTTTTCTACCTGACCGACGCACGCTTCAAATTCGGCCATTTTGTCTGGCATCTCTTTGTCATGGCTGGCACCAGTTGCCACTACTTCGCCGTGCTGTGGTATTCGGCTTAACAGAGGGAATACGCTCGTCAATGCGCCAATTGACCAGGCTTCAACAGTGCCGGGTAGCTCGGTAAATGGCATTGAATTTCCCATCCTTCGTGGCCGTCTGATGCAGCCGCACGCCTTTGCCAAACAAGGTCTGCAAGCGTGGTTGCGAATCCACCTCGACAGTATCGACGCAGCTTTGGTCGCTAATGGCGAGCACATTCCGATAGGGTCTTGGCAAGGCGCGGCTTCAGACTGTCAATTGTCCAGGACAGAACATTGACATTACCTGGTTATTGACTTAACTTGAGACTCATGTCCAGTCTTTGACCAAGACAATAAGCTAGCGCCATTTCAAAGATTCATTGCATGGCCTGGATTGGCTTGTTGTCCTGCCCGCAAGGTAACCTCGCACATGAAACGTATGCTTTTTATCGTAACTTTGCTGCTGACCGCATCGTTACTGCAAGCCAGCCCGCTGCCGCATCTGCCCGAGTTCAAGGCGGTCGGCAACGGCACGCTGCGCTTCTTCGGGCTGCGCATTTACGAAGCCGTTCTGTGGGCACCCGGCGGCGTCTGGTCGTCCAGCCAGCCGTATGCGCTGGAACTGGTCTATGCGCGCGGCTTCGACGGCAAGGCCATCGCGCGACGTTCGATCGATGAAATGCGCGCCCAGCGATCCTGGCCGGAGGCGACGCTGGCGAACTGGGAGTCGGAGATGCGCGCGCTGTTCCCCGATGTCACAAAGGGTGACCGCCTGATCGGCGTGCGCCAGCCTGGCGCCGGCGCGACGTTCTACAGCGCTACCCGGCGGCTCGGACAGGTCCGCGACGAGGCCTTTGCCGACGCCTTTTTCGACATCTGGCTCAGCCCCGCGACGAGCGCGCCTGACCTGCGCGCACGCTTGCTGAAGTTGCCATGAGTCCAGTTGCCATGAGTCCATTACCGCGCAGGGTTTTGCTGGCCTATGGCGGACTCGGACTGCCGCTGGCGTTTGCGGCGCTGCCTCTGTATGTCCACCTGGCACCGTTCTACAGCGGCGTCATCTCGCTGTCGCTGCTTGGCGTCATCCTGCTCGCGCTGCGCTTTCTCGATGCCGCCATCGATCCGCTGATCGGTGCGCTGTTCGACCGCTTTCCGCATCCGCGCGTGCTGGTGGCGCTGGCGCTGCCCTTGCTCGGTTTCGGCTGGATCGGCGTGTTTACCCTGCCCGAAACCTGGCCGGTGGTGCCCTGGCTGATCGTGATGCTGACGCTGACCACTCTCGGCTACAGCCTGGCCACCGTGGTGCATACCAGTTGGGGCGCGTGCCTGTCGGACCTGCCACACGACCGGACCCGGCTGTTCGCCGCGCGCGAAGGCTTCGGGCTGATCGGCGTGGTGCTCGCCGCCGCCTTGCCTACGCTGCTGGCGGCCACACTGGCTGAGGGTCTGGCGCGCATGGGCTGGATTTTTCTCGGCCTGCTGCTGGTGTTTGCCGCGCTGACTCTCAGCGCCACGCCGCCGATGCGGCACGGCGTGGCGGTGCCCGGATTGCGCCGGATTCTGCGCCCGCTGAGCAACCCGGCATTCGCCCGCTTCGTGCCGGGCTATCTGCTGAATGGCGTCGCCGCCGCGCTGCCCGCCACCCTGGTCATCTTCTTCATCGACGATGTGCTGAAGCTCGCCGCCCACAGCGGGCTGTTTCTGGTGATCTACTTTCTCAGCGGCGCGCTCGGCCTGCCGTTGTGGGTACGGCTGGCCAAACGCATCGGCACGCTGGACGCCTGGCTGGTGTCGATGGGCCTGTCGATTGCCGCGTTCATCGGCGCGTTCTGGCTGGGTGAGGGCGATCTGGCCGCCTATGCGCTGGTCTGCGCCTCTTCCGGTCTGGCGCTCGGGGCCGACCTCGCGCTGCCGCCGGCCCTGGTCGCCGACATCATCGACCGTGACCCGGCGCCGCAGCCCGGCGCTTACTACGGTCTGATGAGCTTTTTCGCCAAGCTCACGCTGGCGCTCGCCGCCGGGCTGGCGTTGCCGCTGCTTGATCTCTGGGGCTACCGGCCGGGCGGCGACCAGTTGTTGGCGCTGTCCGCCACCTATGCCCTGTTGCCCATCGTCATGAAACTGGGCGCGCTGGCCTGGTTCTGGCGGATGCGCCAGACCGCTCACTCCGGAGTCATTCCATGCTGAAAAAGTCGCTTGCCGTCATCTGCACCGTACTGGGTCTGTCCGGCTGCGCCGGCGTTGCGCCGGAAGCCTATCGCGGGCAAACGCCGACGCTGGACCTCGCCACCTACTTCAACGGCCCGCTCACCGCCTGGGGTTATTTTGCCGACCGCTCCGGCGAGGTGAAGCGCCGCTTTACCGTCAACATGACCGGCGTCTGGCAAGGCAACGAGGGCGTGCTGACCGAGCATTTCGACTGGTCGGACGGCGAAAAATCGCAGCGCATCTGGCGCATCACCAAGCTCGACGCGCATCGATACATCGGTCGCGCTGACGATGTCAAAGGCGAAGCCACCGGCACCGCCTACGGCAACGCGCTGCAATGGAAATACACCTTGCTGCTGCCGGTGGACGGCAAGACCTACGAGGTGCAGTTCGACGACTGGATGTACCTGATGGACGACAGCGTGATGCTCAACAAGTCGGAGATGCGCAAGTTCGGCTTCAAGCTCGGCGAAATCGTCATCAGCTTCAGGAGGGGGCCATGAGCCTGAATCCCGGACTCGCCGACTGGCGCGGCCAGCGCGTCTGGCTGATCGGCGCCAGTTCGGGCATCGGCGAAGCGACGGCAAAGTTGCTGATGGCGCGCGGCGCGCGGCTGGCGTTGACCAGCCGCAACCGTGATGCGCTGACAGCGCTGGCCGATGCCAACGCGCTGGTGGTAGCCGCCGACATCACCGACCGCGCCAGTCTGTCGGCCGCGTTCAGCCAGGTCTGCGACACGCTGGGCGGCATCGATGTGGCGATCATCAACGCCGGCACCCATCAACCGGTGCGCGCCTGGGAACTCGATGCCGAGGCGGCGGAAAAACTGGTGCAGGTGAATCTGCTCGGCGCGATCAATGCCAGCGCCCTGCTGGCGCCGTATTTTTCGCGCTGCGGCAGCGGCAGGCTGGCGATCACCGCCAGCGTTGCCGGCTATGGCGGCCTGCCCACCGGACTGGTGTATGGCGCGACCAAGGCGGCGCTGATCAATTTTGCCGAAACCCTGTATCTCGACCTGGCGCCCAGGGGCGTGGCGGTGCACCTGATCAATCCCGGTTTCGTCAAAACCCCGCTCACCGATC
>CAZUSF010000235.1:0-2663 GCA_964623355.1 uncultured Thiobacillus sp.
AGTATTGAACGTGGTGCTCCAGCCGGCGATATAGAGGCCGGACAGGCTGGTCAGCGCATCGGCGGCGATTTCAACGCTGTAAAGCGCCTCGCCCTCATCGGCGAAGGCAATGCTGAATTCCAGGGTATTGCCATCCACCACCGTGACGCTGTCGGCGGGCGTTCCGTTGACGGTGAGATCGCCGGCTTCGATGCTGGTCAGCAAGACCTGATCGGACAAGGTGACGCGATAGGCACCCGGATAGGTGGGCAGGCTGGCATCGGCTACCGGTTGGCTGGAAGCCACGTGAAAAACGGGCACAGGGGCGGGATCGACACCGCTGCCATGGTCGTTATCGACACGCAACTGGTAGGCGCCGGCACCGGCTTCGGCCCTCAACTCGACGACATAAGCACCGTCAACAGCGGCTGAATATTCGATGACGACGTTGCGGCCATCGGGGCTGTACTCGTAGTAATCATCGCTGGGCACGACGCTGCCATCCGGCGCGAATAGCACGAGTGCCGGATTGAGTGTGTTACCCGGCTCGCCGCCGGAATCGCCGGGGGTGAGCGTGGAAATGGTGACGATATCGCCCGCCGCCGCCTGAAACTGGTAGCGGTCGATGCGGGAACCGGCGGCCCAGGCTACGGCCTGTTCGACCAGACGATCGGAGTCGGGCTGGTACAGTTGCCCGCCGGAACTGATGTAGTAAGGCGCCAGGAACACGCTGCGCCCGATCCCCGGATTGCTGACCACGACAGCGGCATGGCCGTTATAGGTGGCCAGCGTGCTGGCGCCGGCGTCCGGTGTGGCGATCTCGATGCCTTGGACATAAAAATCGTTCACGCCCTGGGTGATGGGATGGCTGTCGTCGCTGATAGTGAGATTGTTGTATTGCCAGCTACTACTTTGATCGGGCGTGGTATCGACCGGCACGATGGAGTCGATGTCGTAGATCGGGGTGCCGTAGTTCTGTCCGGCCATCTGAACGATTGGCGCGGAAGCGATCAGGCCACCGCCGGCTTCGACCCATTGGCGCAGCGTCGGCGCCAAGGTTTGCAGGTCGTAATGCGTGTCGTAGGCGCCGATGAACACCACGTCGAACTGCTTGAGTTCTTCCAGGCTGTCGATCTGGCCCAACTGGACCTGTTGGGCGTTGATGGCGAAATTGACATCTGTGTTGTCGTCTGTCAGGGAATCATTGAGCTGGCTGAGCAACTGATAGGAGTTGTTGTAGGGATCCAGGATGGCCACGTTGATGACGCCGCTCTGATGCCCAAGTACGCGGCCGCTCTGGCTGATGTCCTGCGCGTTGATGCCGTTGTCCTCGCGCTCGAAAGCCGAATTGCGGGTGATGACTAGCTTGTAGTCGCCTGTCGCGTTGCCGCTGATACGGACGTGATAGGTATGTGCGTTGCCGTCGTCGGGCGTGCGGTAGTCACGGATCGCCTGTGCGGTATTGATTGCGTCAGGGCTGCCCACGGCGAGCGGAATGCCACTTTCATCGAACAAGGCCAGCCGCGCAGCGGCAAACAGGCTGGCATCGGTTGGGGTAAGCAGCAAGCTGGCAAGTTCGTTAGCTTGCAGGGTAAAGCTGTACCAGTCTTCGTCTGTCTCACTGGCAGACTGGCCTGCCACAGCGCCACGCCAGGTATCGTCCAGCTCAATGAAGCTGGTGTCGATGTTCTGTGAGGAATCCCGATCGTCGTTGCTGGCCCAGCCGATGCTTTCTTCTTCGGTGGACGCGTTCAGGATCAGGCCAACCGTGTAGCGACCGTCACCCTCCAGACTGCTGACGCGAATCAGATAAAGGCCGTCGCCAGGCACCGGCAGCGCATTGAGCGCGGCGATGTCGCCCAGGTTGGCGGCATCGAACTGGGTATTGCCATTGCCATCTTGGATCGGATTTCCATCAGGATCGAACACTTCGATGCGGCCACGGAAGGTGTTGTCCACTGGGAACAGCGCGACACTCAGCGTCTGGTTGGCGGCCAGGGTGATCGAGTAGTCATCGACATCGCCGGTGGCATGGAAAGCGCCCACAGCTTCCGTGTCATGAATCAGCGAGCCGAGCGGCGTTTCCGCTTGCAGCGGTGTGGGCATGGACAAACCGACACTGTTATCGATTATCAGGGCGCCAATGTAGTCGCCCCCTGACAGGGTATTGCTCACCGCATCGCGGATATAGCTGCTCGCCAGGAAGACCTGATAGTTGCCTTCCGGCAGCGCTTCGAACATGAAGCTGGCGCGGTGGTTGGCGTTGTCGTAACTCGCATTGAACGCGTAAAAATCCTGGTTCGAGAGCTGTTCGTGCAGACGGATGGCGCCGCTGCTGAAATAGGCGGTGTTCAGGTCCTGGTCGAAGGAGAAATCGAGGGTTAGGCTGCCCGGCGCGGTGCTGGCTGCGGGTGTCACTTCTACGATGGTTGGACCGGTGGTGTCGAGGCTGAAGTCCTGGCTGTAATCGAGCATGGCTTCGCCAGCCAGGTCGTTGATGCCGGACAGGCTGAGGGTGTAGAGCCCGTCATCGCCGGTGAGACCGGCGATATCGAAACGCAAGGCATGGTCACCCAGCACCTGCACACTCGTGGCCGCCGTCGACACAGAGGGGCCAGTGAGCGTCAGGTCGCTGGCCTGGACGCTGGAGAGATCGATGGCATCGGAGAAGGTGATGTCCAGGA
>CAZUSF010000235.1:2763-4286 GCA_964623355.1 uncultured Thiobacillus sp.
GCCGTGAAGTCGAAATAGCTGTCGTTATTGAGTTGAGCAACCGTATTGCCGCCACCGAGAACTGCAACTCGAATCGCACCGCTTACTTGATTGCTGCCGCTCAAGCTACCGAGCATCTCGCCCGGACCGCCAAACGTCTGCGCATTCGTGGCATTGTTATTGCCCTCCCGCTCAAGCTTTGCCTGTATGACCGCCACCAGGCCGTAATCCTCGCCGCCATTGCCGGTCACCTTGAGCAGATAGGTTCCGTCTGAAGCTACCTTGTAGCCGCTGATCATCTGGTCGAAATTACTGGGCGAAGCATCGCCCAGCGCGATCAAATTGTCGTCAGCATCAAGCAGTTCGAGGCGCAGAGCATTGCCGGTGCCCGCGGTCGTTGCGGCCAAGCCCAGGCTGAGGACTTGATCGACGGCCAGGTCGAGTTGGTAGTAATCCGCCTCGCCAGCCTGAGTAACGCCTACCGCCGCATAACGCAATCCACCACCGGGCAGCGCGATTTCCGAGGGCGCCAGATCTTGCGCGCTGGCGCTGTCGTTGTTGCCGGCGCCGCCCACTGCCTCGGCTTCCAGCGTGGCATTGAGGAACATGTCCAGGTTGAAGGCGCCGCCATCGCCGCCCGTGTTGAGATTGCTCACGTCGAGGCGGTAATCACGCGGCGTGTCCAGGTAATACGAATCCAGTGTAGCCATCTCGCCTGGATTGGCGGCTGACACCGCAGTCACCAGGTTCACGTTGCCACCGGTGACGTCGTACAACTCGAAGCGGCCTTGCAGGTCGGCATCCTCGGTGTTGAACACCACGGAAATCTTCTGGCCGGCGTCGAGCGAGAAGGTGTACTCGGCAACCGAATCCACCGTCAGATTGCCGCTCTGGCTGGACTGGTGAATCAGGCTTCCCAGCGGCGCGGCCGGCATGAAATCAGCCGACAACAGCAGCCTCGGCTCCAAGCTCTCGAACAAGATCTTGCGACGCTGCGGCGGCCGCTCCGACCGCTTGCCTGCGCCGTTACCTGCCCAATTTCGCTTGAAGAAGCGCGCGATGGCCGCCTGGAAAACGTTGGGGTTGACCTTGTTATCGGTAAATAGCTTGGGCATGGCGATCATGGAATTAACCTCCTCGCCGGGACAGGCGAAGTAAGAAATTCAAACTGGATAGGGGGAATGAAACGAGGAATGAATTGCCCGCAGGCACAATCCTTTCTTCGCGGAGAAGGGCCGCGAAGCAATTGCTCGGATGATGGCGAGTGCCCGCGAAAAGCAGACCTCACAATAAAAATGCATGCCACAACGTCTCCTTAATCCGTTATGGCAACCCGGCTATCTCCAAACCAACAGGCGGAGACCCGTAGCTTTCCGACCCCGCCTCGCGACGGGTGTGGCTAAACAACCAACCCTAAAACACCGAGGATTTCTACGCATCCATGGTGAAGTTATAGCTCCTGCAAAAAACGAATAGCCTGTATCACAATAAAAATATTGCTGCCCCGCCCGACAGATGCCCAACCGTGACGATAAATACGTCAG
>CAZUSF010000236.1:0-4280 GCA_964623355.1 uncultured Thiobacillus sp.
AAGCACAGCGCATTCCGCCAGCCCACGCACGCTCGAATACATCCGGCGCAATGCCCTTCGGTTATTGCGCCCTACGCGGCTGCCATTCTGCATTTCGCCCCTCGATTTCCGCGCTTCGTCGCATCTGCCTCGCGACTTGAATCCGGTTTGGCTAAGGTTGCTGCATCGAGACAACCGGAACCCACGCCATGCCGACAACCGCTTCTCCCCCGCTACTCCGCCTGACCGACATCCGGCGTCGCTTTCATCTTGGTGAAACCGTGGTCGATGCGCTGAATGGCGTTTCGCTCGATATCCAGGCCGGTGAATTCCTGGCGGTCTGGGGGCCGTCCGGCAGCGGCAAGTCGACCTTGATGAACATGATTGGCCTGATCGACGCGCCGACTTCCGGCACGGTGCAGTTCGACGGTGCCGATATCGGCACGCTGTCGGACGAGGCGCTGACCGATTTTCGCGGTCGCCGCATCGGCTTCGTGTTCCAGAGTTTCAATCTGGTGCCGGTGCTTTCCGCGCTGGAAAACGTCGCGCTGCCGTTGCAGATTCAGGGCGTGGACAAGGCCGAAGCCTTGGCCCGAGCGCGCGACGGACTGGCGGAAGTCGGCTTGTCCGATTTCACTGCCGCACGGCCGGACCGGCTTTCCGGCGGTCAGCGCCAGCGCGTCGCCATCGCCCGCGCGCTGGCGGCAAGGCCGGGGATGGTGATCGCCGATGAGCCGACCGCCAATCTCGATTCCGAAAACAGCCGCATGGTGGTTGATCTGATGCGCCAGATGAATCAGGCGCACGGCGTCACCTTCGTGTTCACCACGCACGACCCACGCCTGCTGGAGCATGTCGACCGCAAGCTGTTGTTGCGCGACGGTCGCATCGAACTAGACGAGGTGGCGCCATGAACCTGAAGACCCTGATCGCTCTCGCCCTGCGCGGCCTGTTGCGTAACCGCCGGCGCGGACTGGTGACGCTGATGGCCATCGCCTTCGGTTTCGCCGCCATCGCGCTGTTCGCCGGCTACACCCACAACATCTATCGCGGCCTGTCGCTACAGGCCATTCACGGCGAACTGCTCGGTCATCTGACAGTGTCGAAACGCGGCATGAGCCGGGAAGGCAAGCTCGATCCGGAACGCTATCTGCTCAGCGCCGAGGATGTCCGCCGCATCACCGCGTTGATCGAAGCCGATCCACACGTCAAATTGGTGACGCCCCGGCTGGCGCTGTCCGGCATCGTCTCGAATGGCCGTGCCAGCACGATTTTTGTCGCCGAAGGGCTGGAGCCTAATGCGGCACGCCGCTTGCAGGACGGTCTGCGCGCCGCAATGGATTTCGACGCCGAGCCAGCCGCTGCTGCGGCAGGCGGCGTTCGCGCGCTGGATGCCGCCAAGCCGGATCACGTCACGCTGGCCGCCGGCCTGGCCGGGCTGCTGCATCTGCAACAAGGGGATAGCGCCGCCGTGTTGACCAACACCTTGGGCGGCCAGGCGAATGCGCTGGATATTCAGATCGCCGGCCTGTTCGACACCGGCAATGCCGCCACCAACGACCTTTATGCCTTCATGCCGCTGCAACTGGTGCGCAATCTGTATGACGCGGAAGGCCGCGCCGACCGGTTGACCGTTCTGCTCGATGATGTTGCCGCCACCGAAAGTGTGCGCGCCGCACTCTTGCCGCAGTTGGCGGCAGCCGGTTTCGAGATGGAAATTCGCACCTGGAACGAACTGTCCGCCTTCTATACCCAGGTGCGCGGCATGTTCGACATGATCTTCGGCTTCATCTTCAGCATCGTGCTGACCGTGGTGCTGATGAGCGTGGCCAATTCGATGGGCATGACCGTGGTCGAGCGCACCCGTGAGATCGGCACGCTGCGCGCCATCGGCCTGCGCCGTCGCGGCGTCATCGGCCTGTTTGTCGGCGAGGCCGCCTTGCTGGTGATGCTCGGCTGCATCCTCGGTCTGCTGCTGACCCTCGGTGTGCGTTACGGCATCAACGTTGCCGACATATCCTATGTGCCGCCCAACCAGACCGCGCCGGTGCCGTTGCTGGTCGATCTGGACACCGCCCGGATCGCATTCACCGCGCTGATGATGGCGACGGTGGGCGCGCTGGCCGCCTGGATGCCGGCGCGGCGCGCGGCAAAACAACCGATCATCGACGCCCTTGGGCATGTTTGAGACGGAGACATCATGCGCAAGTTATTGACCTTTCTGCTCCTGGCCCTGGCCGCCACCGCCCATGCCGCGCCCGATGCCCAGCTACTACTTGAAAACGCCGACCGCGCCCGGGGTGGCGGCTTGCCGGGCATCGTCTGGACCATCCATCTGATCCCGCGCGAAGGTGACAAGAAGCTGGAGGAACAGCGCATCGAAGTGCGTGCGGTGGACGATGCCAGCGTCGCCGAAACGCTGGAGCCGGCGCGCTTTCGCGGCGCGAAGATTCTGCAGGTCGGGCGCAACATGTGGCTGACCAGGACCGGGCTGTCGAAACCGATTCCGGTCTCGCCACGCCAGCGCATGACCGGCCAAGCCTCCAACGGCGACATCGCCGCCACCAACTACGCCGCCGACTACAGCGCCACGCTGGCCGGCGAGGAAACGCTCGATGGTGAAGCCTGCTACGTGCTGGAACTGGCCGCGAAACATAAACGCACGACCTACGACCGGGTGCGTTACTGGGTGTCGAAGTCGCGCGGCGTCGCAGCCAAGGCGGAGTTCTATTCGCTGTCCGGCAAGTTGCTGAAAACCGCGCGCTTCGAATACGGCAACGAAATCCGCCACGACGGCCGCCGCATCCCCTTCGTCAGCCGGATGACCATTCGCGACGCGCTGATCGACGCGGAAACCGACATGCGCTACGAAACGGTGAAAGTGCGCAAGGTGCCGGCTTCGGAATTTGATTTGGGGCAGATGCAGTGATGATCACCACCGTCATTCCCGCGTATGCGGGAATCCAGGCACTCCACCGCAATGCAAAAGCACTGGATCTCCGCATTCGCGGGGATGACGGACCAAATAGGGTGCGCCGTGCGCACCATTTCACGATCCATGGTGCGCATGGCGCACCCTACATTTCACCAGCGGCCTCCATGCTGAAGCCGCGCAAGGCCCGCACATGAAACTGGTTTTATCCACTGCCCTGCTCTGCGCTGCCCTGCCGGCGCTGGCCGATGATGACTGGCGCAGCAGTTGGGGCGTCGCGCTGCACGCCACGGCGGGCGCTGCGCACTTGCAGGCGGACAGCGTGCTGAACCCGGCCAACGCCTTCGCGCGGATCGGCGAAAACACCAGTGGCGCGGAGGCGCGCATCAACTTCAAGCTGGAATCAGACGTGCGGGGATTACCCATCAAACTCAGCCTGCGCCCGATTTTGAGCAGTCAGCACAGTGACGACGGCACGTCGAGCACTTCCGATAATGACGCCTATCTCAGTCAATGGCAGTTACGCGCGGCGCTGACGGAAACGCTCTCTCTGTCGCTCGGGCGGGAGGTAATGAACTGGGGACCGGCGCAGTTCCGCTCGCCGTCGAGTCCGTTTTATTTCGACAACGGCCGCGCCAACCCGTCGCGCGAATTGTCTGGTGTCGATGCCGCCAAGCTGGCCTGGGCGCCGGATGCCAACACCTTCCTGAGCCTGGCCTGGGTGGAAGACAGCGGCGAGAACGAAAACGCCGCAAGTACAGCCGATGCCTGGCAACGCACCTGGCTGGCGAAAGGCGAACTGCGCGGCGACGACTGGACCGGCGGCCTGATCCTGGCGCGGGCCGCCGGCCGCAAACCGTTCTATGGCGCTTACGCGCAATGGACGCTGGACGAAGCCTGGCTGCTGTATGGCGAAGCGTCCTCCTCGGCCCGAACCGATGCACTGGCATCGCCCGTCGATCCGGCACAGCCATTCGGCGTACAAACCGAATCCGCGCGCAGAACCATCGCCCTGCTCGGCGCCACGCGCACCTTCGAGAACGGGCAAAGTCTGAGCCTGGAATATCTGCGCAACGGCCACGGCTACAGCAGCACGGAAGCCGCCGCCTACTTCAGCCGCGCCGCCGCCAACCCTGCCGCCGCCGCGCTGGCCTTGGTCAACAGGCCGCCGCTGCTCGGACGCAATTACCTGCATCTGGTCTGGCAGAGCAATCAACTGGAGGACGGCGACTATTGGCGCGCGATGTGGAGCCGCAATCTGGACGAAGCCGGCAACGAATGGGCAGGGTATTACGACCTTCCGCTGAACCGCCACCTGAGCCTATACGCGCTGGGCGTCGTCAACAGCGGCGGGCCGCGACGCGAGTTC
>CAZUSF010000237.1:0-4267 GCA_964623355.1 uncultured Thiobacillus sp.
AGCGCAATCGCAATCAGCGTCAAACCCAGGGTATAGCGCCGGTTCCAGGCGCTTTTCAGGGCGAGCGGGAGCAGATGGGTCATGGCATTTCCTCCCTCCCCCTCTGGGGGAGGGTCGGGGAGAGGGCAACCCGGTCGATCAATCCACTCCGCTGGAACAAGCCGGGTTCCCTCTCCCCCGGCCCCTCCCCCGCAGGGGGAGGGGAGAAACCGGCGGCTCGATTGATCCGGCCCATTTCAACCCGCCGCGCGAACCCCTCCGCCAGCCGCAGATCATGGCTGACGAACAACAGCGCCGCATTGGCCGCCGCGCATTCGCGCCGCAACAAATCCAGAAAAGCCGTTTGCCGCGCCGCGTCCAGCGCCGAGGTCGGCTCGTCGGCGATGATGATTTCCGGCCGACCGATCAACGCGCGCGCCGCCGCCACGCGTTGCTGCTGGCCGACCGAAAGCTGGGTCGCCGGCCGTTGCCAGAGCGCGGCGTCCAGGTCGAGATGCTGCAGCAAGGTGGCGGCGGCTTGCCTGGCATCGCCCGCCCGCTGGCTGCGTCGCGCGGAAAAGCGACACGGCAGCAGCACGTTGTCGAGCACCGACAGATACGGAATCAGATTGAATTGCTGAAAGATCAGTCCGATGTGATCCACCCGGAAGCGGTCGCGCGCGGCGGCGGACAACGCCGACAGCGGCTGCCCGAGCGCCGCGATGCTGCCTTGCTGCGGCGTCAGCACCCCGGCGATCAGATTCAGCAGGGTGCTTTTGCCGGAGCCACTTTCGCCATGAATGAACACCTGTTCATCCGCCGCCACCTGGAAATCAGCGATGTCCAGGCAAGCCTCCGCCTGCCCCGGCCAGCGGAATATCAGGTTTTGCAGCGATAGCACGGGTTCAGACATGGTGGTCGGCTTGCCGTCCAGTTCACCAGCTCAGGAAGCGCATTTTCGAACTCAGGCGCGTGGCTTTCTGGCCCTTTGCGCTGACCACCTGGGCATCGATGCGGCGCATGTTCGGGAAGGCCTGGAACAGGCGCACATCCATGCCGGTCAACTTGGCCGGCTGGGCGCAAGTAAACAGGAAGTCGGCGTTGAGATCGGCATGTTCGGCGTTGCCGGTTGCCGGCTTGGCATCCAGTGTTGCCGCGTCGATCTGCACCGATTTCAGCGTGCACTGCGCCGCCGTGGTCGGTACGAACAGCTTGCCGGCATCGGCGAATTTCTTGCGCATCTCCGCCACCGCGGCGCGTTCCTTGTCGTTGCGCGGCGCGCGTTCGAAACCGATCACACCTTCCAGCGGTGATGCCAGATGCAGGCTCAGATTCGCGCCATCCACCGCGACTTCCAGCTTGGCGACGCCATGCACATGGGCGTGGTGGTGGCCGTGATCATGTTTATGGTCAGGCTGCGCGAATGCCGGCGCGGCGATCAGCAGCGCTGCAAGTACCATGGGCGCCAGCGGTTTGTGTGGCATAGGTTGCTCCTGAAACAAGGTCATCAGTCAGTCCTGATCCGCCACCCGCCAACGCGGAAACGGATCATCAAGTTGCTTCCAGCCGGATTCATCCAGCGCCATTTCGTCATCGTTCAGCAGACAGGCATCGAAACAGGCCTTGAGTTCCGCCTGATCCATGCGGATGCCGATCAGCACGATTTCCTGGCGTGCATCGCGTTTTACCTTACCTTGACTATCCACGCCCTCCGGCCAGAATCCGCCGGGGCTGTGGTCACGCGTCGAGCCCGCCAGCGACCAGACCCCCGCCCATTCGGGGCGGCTGGCCAGCCAGAACCAGCCCTTGGCGCGGATCACGCCGGGCCATTCGGTGTGGATCCAGTCCCAGAAGCGCTCTGGATGAAACGGCCGGCGGGCACGATAGACGAAGCTGGCGATGCCGTATTCCTCGGTTTCCGGCACATGTTCGCCGCGCATTTCCTTCAGCCAGCCCGGCGCTTGCGCGGCCTGCTCGAAATCGAACAGGCCGGTGTCGAGCACGCTGCTCAGTTCCACCTGGCCAAAGCTGGCGAGTTCGAGTTTGGCGCGCGGATTCAAGGTATGCAGGATCGACAACAAGCGGCCCAGTTCCGCCTCGGTGACCAGATCGGCCTTGTTGACCACGATGACATCGCAGAACTCGATCTGATCGACCAGTAGGGTCGCCACCGTGCGGGTGTCTTCCTCGCCCAGCGATTCGCCGCGATCGCCGAGCAAGTCTTCGCTGGCGTAGTCGTCGAGGAAATTGCGCGCATCGACCACGGTGACCATGGTATCCAGCCGCGTCAGCTTCGATAGCGAGACGCCGTTCTCGTCCTCGAAGGTGAAGGTTTCCGCCACCGGCAGCGGTTCGCCGATGCCGGTGGATTCGATCACCAGATTGTCGAAGCGGCCTTCTTTCGCCAGGCGCGAGACTTCCAGCAGCAAATCCTCGCGCAGCGTGCAGCAGATGCAGCCGTTGGACATTTCCACCAGCTTTTCCTCGGTGCGCGACAACGCCGCACCACCGTCGCGCACCAGAGCGGCATCGACATTGACCTCGCTCATGTCGTTGACGATCACCGCCACCCGGCGACCTTCGCGGTTGTTCAGGATGTGGTTCAGCAACGTGGTTTTGCCGGCGCCGAGAAAGCCGGACAGGACGGTCACGGGGAGACGGTTTTCAGTGTGCATGGGGTTTCATCGTCGTAAAGTTGTTGATCCGCATGATTCACTGATCATGCATTCTCCAGCGTCAATGCGTATGCGGCATCAGCAGACCGATCAACTGCACGGTACCGATACCCATCAACAGCAGAACCAGTTGCACGGCGGCGTCACTGAAGCGGCGCTGGCGGTGCAGCTCCGGCACCAGATCGGCGACTGCGATGTAGATGAAGCTGGATGCGGCAATGACCAGCACATAGGGCACGGCGGCCTGCATGCCGTCGAGCGCGAAGTAACCCGCGACACCGCCCAGGATCATCGCCGCGCCCGACAGCGCATTCAGCGCCAGCGCGCGGGCCTTGCTCAGACCGGCGTTGAGCAACACCATGAAATCGCCGATTTCCTGCGGCAGTTCATGCGCCAGCACCGCGATCATCGTCGCCCAGCCGAGCACCGGATCGGCCAGAAACGCGGCGGCGATCAGCACGCCATCGACAAAATTATGCAGACCATCGCCAAGAATGATCATCGACACCTGCGGCGGATCGGTGTGCTGACCCTGCGCATGGTTGTGTTCATGCCGCCACAGCGCGGCCTTTTCCAGCACGAAAAACGCGACGATGCCGCCAAGCAGAATCTGTCCGACCAGGACCGCATCCAGACCCAGCGCCACCGCTTCCGGCAGCAGGCTGGTGAAGGCAAAAGCCAGCAGCACACCGACGGCATAGGCCACCATGCGATCGGCAAAACGCGGCAGCCAGGTCAGCGCCAGCGTCGCCGCCAACAGCACGGACAGCACACCGCCGGCCAGCGTGGCCAGAAATATCTGAAGAAAAACCATGAACGATGACCGCCGGGCTTGTGCACTGAAAAATGCAATTGGGTTGCATCTTAGCCGGGCGACCCTCTAAATTGCAACTCAGTTGCAATTTAGAGGGTCTATTTCAGGGCAACGGAATCCCGGTGTGGCAATACCCTCACTGTGCTATCGGCCGGAGGAGTAATGGGTCAGTCTGTTGCTTGAAATGCCGGATGGAACTGGACGTTGCCGTGCGCGGAAGAAGTGCAAAGGGATAGCGACAGGACGAACTCTTGCGGGACACCCTCAAGCACGAGAGCAGGATTGCTCGCAAACCCGAAGCGCGTGTAGAACAACGGATCGCCAACCAACACACAACCCTTTGCCCCGATCCTGCGGAGTTCGGCAAGGCCCTTCTCCATCAGCGCTCGCCCGATGCCACGGCGTTGCCACTCGGGTTCGACCGAAATTGGACCAAGCCCATACCAGCCTGCGGCACCATCACTGATGGTTACTGGAGAAAGGGCAAGATGCCCCACGATACGGCCTGCATCTTCTGCGACAAGAGAAACCGTAAGTGCATGATCCGCTCGCAGGGCGCGGATGATGAACTGCTCGGTTTGATGGCTGTATGGATGCGAGAGAAAAGCACGTCGAGTGACTTGCTCAATAGCCTCTTCGTCTGAAGGTATCTCGGAGCGGATAGTAGTCGTCATGGCATACATGGCTAACGTTTAAGCTCGGCGGGGCTGCCCAATAAAGCCGCGCAGACCCGCTCCGGCTGAAGCGCAGGATCGGGCGTTTTGCTGCAGCCAGGACAGGACTTCATCAGCATTCAAGT
>CAZUSF010000238.1:0-4251 GCA_964623355.1 uncultured Thiobacillus sp.
GCCCAGTCGCCCCAGGTGTACCAATCCTCACCCATGCTTTCCATCGGGTGCTCGGTGCGCCCGGAGCCGTTGCCGCAGAGCAGCGAATCCGCCGGGCAATACTTGTCGCAGCCCCAGCAGATGCGTTCGGGGTGTTTCGGGTGCAGGGGGAATTTCTGCTTTTTCTTGAGCACGGTGTCGAATCACTTGCGCAGTGGAACCGGGCTAGGCAGCGCTGGCCCGACCGGCGCGATACACCGCCAGCAACAGCGTTTTTAATTCCGGCCGCGTATCCAGTTCGTCCGGGTTGAGCAACGCCGTAGCGATGGCGTTGACCGATGACCAGTCGAGTTCTTCGCGTCGAGCCTGCTCGAACTGCGCCCAGTCGAAGCCGCCAGCACGACAGGCCTCCGCCGCCGCACCGGTCGCTTCGAAAAACTCAAGGTCATGCGATTCAAGGACTTCATACAAATAGGAATAAGGATCGATGCCGCACGCCCGCGCAAGCTGCAGATGGAAGTTCGGCGTCTCGCCAGCTTCGCCATGGCTGTGATCGAGATCGATGACGGTATCGAGTTCATGGGCTTCGCCCTTGAATGAAAAGGATGCGCGGATACGGAGGCTGTTGTGGGTCATGGCGAGCAATGCTAAGGCGGGTTTCGATATTCTGCCGCAAGCCTCCCCGACGAAGGCGCGTTCGTAGCGTAATTGCGATAGTTGGTAGCAGCCTCTCGGCCTTGATGGACACAGCGCGGCACAGAGAAACAATGCGCGCCCAATTAAGGTGCTGCCATCGCTGTTGCGGCTCGAAACTGGGGCAGAAGGCAGCATGCGAAGTTTTGCGCGCCCCGATGTTGGGCAAGCTGCCGGCAGCTTGGCTGCGCTATGTTTCCTTCATGCTGCGCTGCAAACGCCGGAATAGCGCGCATCCGTCCTTTCAGACTGGCCAATTTTTCAGCGCCGGCGCTGATGAGTCTGGCAATCGACGTTTTTCGCAAACGTGGCAGGTTTCTTGCAGGCAAACCCGACATCTGCCAATTTTTGCCTGGGATTTGCCTCGAGCTTACCTATGTACCGGTTCATGCTGGACTTGATTGGACGCCTCAGCGTCAGCCGCAAGCTGATGCTGATTTACGCGCTGGATCTGTCGGCGGTGATTTTCGTGTCCACCATTCTGATCAACGAGAAATTCATCGCGATCGACTTCGCGCGCAAGGAAATCGTCGGCAACGAATACATCGCCGCCGTGCGCGCAGCCAGTCTGGGTGCGGTCGATCGCGGCCAGGTCGGGTCGGCGGCAGCCGATGTGCTGGCAGCGGAGGCGCGCTACGGCACAGTGCGCGGCGATCTTGGCAGCCGCGAGTTGGCGGCGGCGCTGGCTTCCGAGTTGACTACCGCGCTAGCCGAACAACCGAGTCTGCCAACTCGCTTCGGGGACACGCAAACCGCCAATGAACACCGCATTGCGCCCGCTTTGCAGGCGCTGATCACGCGCATCGGCAACCAGTCGAATCTGATTCTCGACCCCGATCTGGATAGTTACTACACGATGTCCGTGGTGGTGCTGCGGTTTCCCGAGTTGTTCGACCTGATCCAGCGCATCCGCGATAAAGCGCGCGAGGCGGGTGCGGCCGAGCCGGACAAACGGGTGCGGTTACAGACCGAGTATCTGATTCTGGAAGGCCGGCTGGATGCCATCGCCAGCGGCATCAATGCCGATTACACCGAGGGCCTGGCCGCCGGCTCGGCCGAACTGCGCGCTGCACTGGAACCGTCGCGGCGGGATTTGTTGGCCGCCGTCGACCATCTGCGCGCCAGCACGCGTCAGATCGCCATCGAGCAGGACCGGGACATCGCCAACCCGGACTTGGAGCAGGTTGCCGACGCCGCCCGGACGCAACTGAATCAGGCCTGGACAAGCGCCGGCAATGCACTCAACGATCTGCTGCAAACACGTATCGACAGCCTGTTCGAGCGCATGTGGTTACATCTGGGCACGGCGGTTGCGCTGTTGCTGGTCATCCTCAGCGTAGTGTTTTTTGTTGCGCGCCAGATTGCCTTGCCGATTCAGCGCCTGGCCAAAGTGGCCGACAACGTGCGCAACTCGGGCGACTACAGCTTGCGCGCGGCCTGGCGTTCCGGCGACGAAATCGGGCGTTTGATTGCCGCCTTCAACGACATGCTGTTCCAGCTCGACCGCAGCCGCCACATCGAGCAGGAACTGGCGGCACAAGCCAGCGCGGCGCAAGCGCAACGCAATTTGCTGGAGGCGGTACCGATTCCGCTGATGGTGACGGCCACTCCGCAGCATCAGGTTTTGCATACCAACCGGCTGGCGCAGGCCTGGCTGGATGGCAATCTGAGCGATCCCTGGTTGAAGGGCTTGCAGCCGGAAGCGCGCGCGCAGTTTTTCCAGATACTGGCCGATACCGGCACCGTCAACGAGTTTGAAGTGCTCTGGCAGGGTGCAAATCGCACCGACTGGGCGCTGATTTCCGCGCAACGTCTGCGCTATCAGGATCAGGACGCGGTGTTGACTGCGTTCACGCCAATCGGCCGCCTGAAGCAGATGGAGCAGCGGCTTGAACTCTGGGCCAAGGTGTTCGAGGCGTCATCGGAAAGCATCATGATCACCGATGCCGAACGCGTCATCCTGACCGTCAACCGGGCGTTCTGTCGCAGCACGGCTTACGAATTCAGCGAGATCGTGGGCAAGACGCCGGAGATTCTCTGTTCCGACCATCACCCGAACGGCTTTTACAGCGAGATCTGGCAAGCCACCCGCATCCGCGGCGCCTGGCAGGGCGAGATGTGGATACAGCGCAAGAGCGGTGAATCGTTTCCGGTATGGGCGGTATTCAACAGCGTGCGCGATCAGGACGGCCAGATTACCCACGTCATCGCCACCTCGTTCGACATCAGCGAACGCAAAGCCAACGAGCAGCGCATCACTCACCTGGCCCAGCATGACGTGTTGACCGATCTACCCAACCGGGCGCTCTGCATCGAGCGCCTGAACATGGCGCTGCAACAGGCGGAACGCAACCATCGCCGCGTCGCGGTGTTGTTCATCGACCTCGACCGGTTCAAGAACATCAACGATTCGCTCGGCCATCATATTGGCGATGGTCTGTTGCGCTCGGTCTCGCATCGCCTGCTGGAATCGGTGCGTGCCGGCGATACCGTGAGCCGGATGGGCGGCGACGAGTTTGTCATCATCCTCAACGGCGTCGCCGATGTGGAAGAAATCAGCCAGATCATCGAGCGCCGGCTGATCCCGCTGATCCGTCAGCCGCACGACATCGACGGCGCTGAACTGCATGTGTCCTGCAGCATCGGCATCGCGGTGTATCCCGAGGACGGCCGCGAGATCGAAACCTTGATGCGCAATGCCGACGCGGCGATGTATCAGGCCAAATCACAAGGCCGCAACAGCGCGCAGTTTTTCACCATCGAGATGGACCGACGTTTGCGCGAACGCATGCAGATTGAAAATGATCTGCGCGTTGCCATTGAGCGCGAGCAACTGCGCGTTTTTTACCAGCCGCGCGTCGATTGCCGCAGCGGCAAACTGCTCGGCGCCGAAGCCTTGATCCGTTGGCAACATCCCGAACAGGGTTTGCTGACACCGGTGCACTTCATTTCGGTCGCCGAGGAATGCGGCTTGATCATTCCGCTTGGCACCTGGGTGCTGGTCCAGGCCTGCCATCAACAAGCGCAATGGCGCGACAGCGGCTTCGGCGACATCGCCCTCTCGGTCAACTTGTCGGCGCCGCAATTGCGCGACCCGGAACTGCTGAACACGCTACGCCGGGCGATTGCAGACGACGGCATCAGCCCGGCCATGATCGAACTGGAACTGACCGAATCCTTGCTGATGGAAGATGTCGGTTCGACCATCGATCTGCTGCATGCGATCAAGTCGCTCGGCGTCTCGCTCTCAGTCGACGACTTCGGCACCGGCTACTCCAGCCTCAATTACCTGCATCGCTTCCCGATCGACAAGCTCAAGATTGACCAATCATTCATCCGCGACATGCTCGACGACCCCAACGACCTGGCCATCACCAAAGCCGTCATCGGCCTCGGCCACACGCTTGGGCTGCGCGTGGTCGCGGAAGGCGTCGAACAATTCGAGGAAATGCGCGTGCTGTACGCCGCCGGCTGCGACGAACTGCAGGGCTACCTGTTCGGCAAACCCATGCCGGCCGCGGAATTCGAGCACTGGCAAAACACCTGCGGCTTCGGCAAGTGGGTGTGCAGTTGAGGTGA